>NZ_JAZDCX010000011.1:0-240134 GCF_036323805.1 Streptomyces rubellus | reverse complement strand
GGGGGGGGGGGGGGGGGTCCCCGGGGGGGGGGGGGGGGGGCCCCGACGGCCGTCTGCCGTGCGGGCGGCGTCGTGCTCCGTCCGCACGGAGTTCCTGCGAGGTCAGCGAGCGGCGACGTTCTGCGCGACCCCGGTCTCCGGGGCTGCCTCGGCGTCGGACTGGAGGGATGCGGTGTTCCTCGGGCCGCGCAGGGCGACGTAGAGGAGCAGTGCGGCCATGACGGCGGCGCCGATCCACATGGACTGCTGCCAGCCGTCGACGAAGGACTGCTGCGCCGCGTGGACCAGGCCCTGGGCGTGGCTGCCGGTGGCGGGTGCGACCTCGACGGCGTTGGCGATGCCTTCGCGGGCGGTGTCCGCGGCACCGTCGGGGATGCCGTCGAGCCTGCCGTCGATGGCACTGCGGTAGCCGTTCGCCAGGAGCGCGCCGAGCATGGCGACACCGAGAGCGGTGCCGAACTCGCGGGTGACATCGTTGAGCGCGGAGGCGACGCCCTGCTCGGCGCGGGGCAGTGAACTGGTGATGGCCGCGGTGGAGGGCGTCATCGACAGCCCCATGCCGATGCCCATGGCGAGCATGCCGGCCAGGATGGACAGGTAGCCGCCGTCGACGGACACGAACAGGGCCATCAGGGCCAGGCCGAGGGTGGCCAGGGCGATGCCGACGGTCATGGTGGAGCGGGCGCCGATCTTGGCGGCCATCTTGGGGGCCAGGCCGGAGGCCATCATCATCGTGACGGCCATGGGCATCATCGCCACGGTGGACAGCAGTCCGGTCCAGCCGAGTACGGCCTGGAAGAACGGGAAGAGGACGACGGCGATACCGGCCTGGACGCCGAAGACGACGAGCAGGGTGATGGAGCCGCCGGCCAGGCCGCGCTCACGGAAGAGGCGTACGTCCAGCAGGGATGCGTCGCGGCGGTGCAGTTCCCAGGCCACGAAGGTGACTGCGGCGATGACACCGACGGCCAGGCTGATCAGGGTGACGGGGTCGGTCCAGCCGCGCTCGGGGCCTTCCTGCAGGACGAAGATGAGACCGATCACGGCGACGGTGGAGACCAGCGCACCGATGGTGTCGAAGGATTGGGTGGAGCGTTCGCGGGAGTTGGGCACCGACTTCAGAGCCATCACCAGCGCGACGGCGACCAGGACCACGGGCAGCACGAACAGCCAGCGCCAGTCGGCGACGTCGACCAGCAGGGCGGAGAGGAACATGCCCAGGATGCCGCCACCTCCGGCGACACCGGTCCACACACCGATCGCCTTGCCGCGCTCCTCCTCGGGGAAGGTGGAGGTGATGACGGCGAGAGTGATCGGCATGATCATCGCGGCGCTGATACCGGCGGCCACGCGCGCGGCGATCATCACCCCGGCCGACGGAGCGAGTCCCGCGACGACGCTGGCGGCGCCGAAGATGATCATTCCGGTGACCAGCATGGGCTTGCGGCCCAGACGGTCACCGATCGCGCCGAGCGGCAGCAGCAGCGCGGCCAGGGCGAGGGTGTAGACATTGATGATCCACAGAACGGTGGTATGCGAGGCGCCGAACTCGACGGCCATGTGAGTCTGGGCGACGTTCAGCCCGGACACCGATGCGATGACAGCCATCAACGCGATCGAGACGGTGATCAGGATCGCGCGCAGCTGACGCGCATCCGGTGTTCCCGCGCCGCCGGCCGACGCGGCCGCCGCCTGGGGAGGCTGATTGATACTCATGGTTTCCTTCCCAAAAGGGCATGCGGAATCAGCGCCGGGACAGGACCGGTCGCCGGGTTGGTGAGGTAGGGACTTGCTCACCGCGCGGACCGCTGGATGGCCGTCCGCGCGGTTCTTCGGCAGCGGGGCTTACATGTCAGCCGGTGGCCCTCTGCGCGGCGGCGAGCGCGGCGTCGGTGTCCGCGGCGGCCAGCACGGCGTTGATGTGGGAGCCGGCCAGGGCGCCGGCCGCAGCAGAGGCGCCGACCTGGGCGGTGAGGTCGGTGGCGTTGCCGGCCACCCACACGCCGGGGATCTCGGTGGTGCCGGCCATGGCGGAGGCGATCCGGCGGCCCATGTTGTCGGGCAGGTCCTCCATCGGCAGCTTCAGGCCCTCCAAGCCCTCGGTACGGGCCTGCATCTGTGTGGCCACAGCCAGAATCCGCCGCCCCACGAAAGTGCCGTCGGTCAGGCGGACGCCTGCGAGGGCGCCCTGTTCGGTGACGACCTCCCTGACGTCGGTCTCGATGATGCGGATGTTGCGGGCGGCGAAGCGGGCGCGGGTCCCGGAGTCCAGGCCGGTGCCGCGAGTGAAGTAGACGAGGTCATCCGTCAGCTGGCGGAACAGCCAGGCGTGGTGGACGGAGGCGGGACCGGTGGCGAGGATGCCGATGGGCTCGTCGCGCACCTCGTAGCCGTGGCAGTAGGGGCAGTGCACCACGCTGTGGCCCCAGTGCTCGGCCAGGCCGGGCACCTCGGGCAGCACGTCGCGCAGGCCGGTGGCCACCAGTACCCGGCGCGCCGTCAGCGTGCGGCCGTCGGTCAGGGTGACGGCGAACCGCGGATCACCCTCCGCCGAGGGGGCGGCGGGTTCGGCCGTGGCCACTTCCCCGAGGACGATTCGGCCGCCGTACTCACGTACCTGCCGGCGTCCGCGCCCGAGGATCTCGGACGGCGGGGTACCGTCCAGGACGATGAAGCCGTGCATGGCGGCGGCGGGGGCGTTGCGCGGGGTGCCGCTGTCGATCACGACGACCGAGCGGCGCGAGCGGGCCAGCATCAGCGCGCCGTTCAGGCCCGCGGCGCCGCCGCCGATCACCACTGCGTCCACGGTCCCGGTGGGCAGTGCATCGCTCTCGTGGTGGGAAGTCTGCGCAGACATGTCGCGCCCTTTCGTCGTACCCGGGCCCCGTGCTGGACCGTCTGTGTTCGACGTTAAGCCCACGTTGCATCAAGGGCATACCATGTTGCCCATGACGCAAGAAGATGGGCAGCTGGACAGCCTCGTACGCAAACGGATCCGCGCACTGCGCGTCGCGCAGGGCTGGTCGCTGGAGGAGCTGGCCACGCGCGCCAACCTCAGCCAGTCCTCACTGAGCCGCATCGAGAACGGTCAGCGCCGCCTCGCCCTGGACCAGCTGGTCACCCTCGCCCGCGCACTGGACACCACCTTGGACCAGCTCGTGGAGAACGCCGCCGACGACGTCGTCATCAGCCCGATGATCGACAGCACGCACGGCCTGATGCGCTGGCCCGTAAAGGGCGACCCCGGCATGAGCGTGATGCGTCAGCGGATGACCGGCCCGCCGCCCGACAACCCGGCCCGCATGCGCGCCCACCCCGGCCGCGAATGGCTGGTGGTGCTGTCCGGTACCGCCGTCCTCATGCTCGGCCACCGGCGCTTTCGCATCGGAACCAACCAGGCCGCGGAGTTCCCCACCATGATGCCGCACGCCATCGGCGCCGAGGGCGGGCCATGCGAGATCATGGGCATCTTCGACCGCGACGCCCGCCGCGGCCACCAGAAGGACGTCGGCGCCGACGGCTCCGAAGCCGACTGCGGAGACACCCGGGGCCCCTGCGAATAGCGGGCCATGGTCGCGCCGAAGGCCCACGGCGCGGTGGGCGGTATTGCGTGGCGGGCAGCACATCAAGCCACCCTCTTGCGTATTCCGCAAGCACTCGTGCGGAACGCGCATGACAGGCTTACGGTGATGCCATGGCCCACACGCACCAGCACACCCCCCACCACGACGGAAACGGTCACCACCCCGACCACGACCATGGCGGTCAGGCGGAGATCCTCGATCTGGACGCCGAGGTGCTCGCCGAGCACATGGCGTCCATCACCGCCTGGCTGCCGCTGAAGAGCGAGCCGCGCCAGATCGTGGACCTGGGCTGCGGCACCGGCGCGGGAACCTTCGCGCTCCTCGAACGCTTCCCCGACGCGCACGTCACCGCCGCCGACACCTCGGCCGGGCACCTCCAGCTCCTGCGCGAGAGGGCATGCGCCCGCGGTGTCGAGGAGCGCGTACGGACCGTGCAGGCCGACCTCGACACCAACCACTGGCCCGACCTCGGCACGCCGGATCTGGTGTGGGCCTCGGCCTCGATGCACCACATGGCCAACCCCGACCGCACCCTGCGGAGCGTGCGCGAACTGCTCGCCCCCGGCGGCCTGTTCGCCGTCGTCGAGCTCGCGGGCTTCCCCCGCTTCCTGCCCGCCCACGCCCCGGAGAACCGGCCTGGCCTCGAAGAGCGCGCACATGCCGCGACCGACAGCTTCCACGCCGAGCACGTTCCGCACCGCGGCGCCGACTGGGGCCCGATACTGACAGCCGCCGGCTTCACCGTCGAGGACGAGCGCACCATCACCATCAACATCGAAGGTGAGCGCAGCGAAGCGATCGGCCGCTACGCCTACGGCAGCCTGCAGCGCATCCGCGGCGTCGCCGCACCCGCCCTCAGCCCCGAGGACCTCGCCGCACTCGACGAGCTCCTGGACACCAACAGCCCGAACAGCCTTCTGTGCCGCGAGGATCTCGCCGTACGCACCGAGCGCACCGTCTGGGCCGCCCGCCGCGCCTGACGCCCGGCGCCCCCACGGCTGCCCGCCGAGCAGCCCCAGCACCCGATCGCCTGCCTCATACGCAACCACCGCCTGCGCAGCGCCATGCGCTTCGTCGGCTGAGCAACCATGCCCGCGCACGCCCGCGCAGCGCCATCGCCGCGACCCCACAGCGCGGCGGAGAGGAAAGGGAGCATCCATGACTGCACCGCAGATTCCCGCCGACCACGAAGCCTGGCGCCAGGGCCGGTGGGAAGAGATCGCCGGAGCGAGCGGCAAGGCCAAGGTCGTCGCCAACGCCAAGATCACCGACCCGGGCCCTCACACGCTTCCCGGCATCCCCGGCGAATGGCGCACCACCGAAGCAGGAGACCTGACCGTGACGGCCAAGGCCGTCGACGGAGTGCGGGTGGCCGGCAGCCTGGTCGACGGAACGAGCACCGTCCCCTCCGGCGCCTCCCTGGAGTTCCCTGACAACCGGGGCGGCTTCGCCAGTGGCACGGACGGCTCCTACGGCCTGGTCGTCATGGACCAGGACCGCGTCGAGCGCACCGGACTCACCGGCATCGACACCTTCCCCTACGACCCCGCCTGGGTCTTCGAAGGCCAGTACCGGGCAGCTCCCGAAGGGCGCCGGATCGAGGTGCCGCGGCTGACCAGCCCGCGCAGCACCGAAGCCATCCTGGCTCCCGTCGACCTGGCCGTGACCATCGACGGCACCGAATACGTCCTGGCCGTCCTCCAGGACTTCCCCGGCCAGCGGCTGGTGATCTTCACCGACGAGACCAACGGCGACTCGACACCGGCGATCGGCCGCTGGCTGATGCTGCCGCTGCTGGAGTCCGGCAGCACCGTGACGGTCGACTTCAACAAGGCCACGCTCTCGCACCACCACCTGAACCCGGATGTGTTCGTCTGTCCGCTCTCGCCACCCGGCAACCACCTGCCGATGCGCATCGAGGTCGGCGAGCGCGCCCTGATCCACGCCGCTACCGGTCAGAGCTGACACGCCCCCCTGCCGGAACCCGTCAACTCACTCGTACCGAAGGAAGACCCGCATGAGCCAGGACCTGAAGGACAAGGCCGCCACCTACCTCCGCGCACTGGAGAACCGCGACTGGAAGACTGCCCGGGCCCTGTGCGCCGAGACGGCCACCGTCTGGCACAACGACGGCAAGGGGGAGCAGTCCATCGAGGAGAACATCGCCGGGATGGAGGGCCAGATCGAATCCATCGAATCGATGCGCTACGACATCCTGCGTCAACTCTCCCAGCCGGGCGAAGTCCTCCAGCAGCACGTGGTACACGTCGCCACCACAAACGGCATGCGCGGCGAGGTCCACGCCGCCGTCTACTTCGGCTTCGACGGTGCCGGACAGATCAAGCGCATCGAGGAGTACGCCAACTTCCTCCCCGTCGGCGGCCAGGACAGCTGACGGCGACAGCCGGCACACGCCCTCTCACCGCCACGGCGCCATGACCTCGAAGGGGCCACCCACTGCCCGGGGCCGTGCTCCCCACCTCTCCGCCGCGGCTGAAGACCCGGGGAGCGAAAACCCACAGCAGCGCACCCAATGCAGACAGTCCCCCAGAGGTCGTCTCCTCCCGGTTTTTCATCCCGGGATCCGCCGTTTGGTCTGTGGTACCGGGCTGCACCAGGAAACGGTGTTCTCGCCGGTGAGGCGGCGGGCCATCAGGCCGGTCACGGCGAGGTGATCATGGCTTCGGAGCGTTCGGGAGGGTTTCGTAGTCGCGGGCCGGGCGGCGGTGGAGCATGAGCCATCCGTAGGTCCGCGCGACAGCCCACCGCTTTGGAACAGGCGTGAAGCCCGTGGCCCCGGGCGGTGATCTCCGTGTCGATGCCGAGGGCGGCGGCGTGTCCGGCGGCGACCTGGTCCAGGAGCCGGGTGCCGGCCACGGAGTCCCGCACGCTCGCCGCGGTGGAGCGGCCACCTCAGGACTTGTTGCCCGGTTCGTGGCGCCGGGTCTCGAACTCGGTGTGCCCGTTGGGGCAGCGGGGGATTTTGTCGCCCTGTTGCACGTGGACCTTCTCCGAGCACTGGGCGCAGTAGAAGTCACCGGTCTTCTGTGCCTTCTCTCCCGCGTGCGCAGCCATCGCGCTCACCTCCTGTCTCTTTGGAAGAGCCGTCGTCATCCGTTGGTGCCCGCGGTGGTGGCCGCTCCGGTGCCGGCCGCTTCGCCGAGGCCGGGGGCGACCGAGCCGTGGCCGTCCACGCCGAGGGCCACCTTCGTCCAGCCCGATTCCCGGCGGTCGAACGTCCGGTACGCCTCGACCGCGTCGGGGACCTCGGCCCAGCGGGTCAGCAGCGGGGTGGGGTCCAGTTCGCCGGAGGCGACCATGGACACCAGGCGGGGCAGGTAGCGGCGGTGGTTGCAGTTGCCCATCCGCAGGGTGAGGTTCTTCATGAACGCCTCGCCGAACGGATAGTGCTCCACCTGCGGCGGATAGACCCCGATGGTTCCGACGGTGCCGGCCTTGGCCGCCGTCTGCACCGCCCAGCGGGCCGCCAGCGACGGCGCGTCGCCGGGGACCCAGGTGTCGCCGTCGGGCCGCTGCTCGGGGGCGACCTCGTCGCGCTCGCGGTCGAACTCCTCCGCCTGCCCGGCCAGTGCCTCGGCGGCCGGGCCGCGGGCGGGACGCTGCGCGTCGACACCGACGGCGTCGACCACCCGGTCCACGCCGATGCCGCCGGTCAGGTCCAAGACCGCCTCGACGGGCTCCTCGGCGTTGAAGTCGACCGTCTCGGCGTGCTGGTCGCGGGCCAGGTCGAGGCGGTCGGAAACGCCGTCCACCACGATGATCCGCCCGGCGCCCTGCAGCCGGGCGCAGGCGATGGCGGACTGGCCCACGGGGCCGGCGCCGAGGATCGCGACCGTGTCGCCGGAGCCGATCTCGGCCAGCCGCGCGCCGAACCACGCCGTGGGATAGATGTCGGACAGCAGGATCGCCTGGGCGTCGTCGACGGTGTCCGGCAACGGCACCAGCCCGACGTGGGCGTACGGGATGCGGGCGTACTCCGCCTGCAGCCCGTCCAGACCGCCGGCCGCCTCGGGGCCACCGAAGAACACCGTGCCCGCCCGGCGTCCGCCGGGGTTGGCGTTGTCGCACTGGGCGTAGTAGCCGGCCCGGCAGTAGCTGCACGTCCCGCAGGCGACCGTGGAGGGCACCACCACCCGGTCGCCCGGGCGGAAGTTCCGCACGCCCGCGCCGACCTCCTCCACGATCCCGACGGCCTCGTGGCCCAGGATCCGCCCCTCCTTCATGCCCGGCATCGTGCCGCGCACGAAGTGCAGGTCGGTCCCGCAGATCGCCGACGAGGTGATCCGCACGATCGCGTCGTACGGTTCGTGGATCTTCGGTTCCGGAACGTCCTCCACACGGATGTCGCCCACACCGTGCCATACGACGGCCTTCATCAGCACACACCCCTTCGCAGGTCGGTCGCGTTCTTCCGAACGGGTCGCGGGTGCCCGGGGCCCCGCCACCGGAAACAACGGGCACCACTCCGCGAACCGCGGGTCGCGGTCGTGGGAGGGGTGTTACGCCGTCCGCCCCCGGGGTACCGCGGACCGGGCACCGGCAGCCGGGCGGGCCGGGGCCCGTCCGCAGGCAACCGCGCGACCAGGGAGAGCACGGCGATGGCAGTCACCGGGGGTTCCGCCGACGGCACGGCGGCGCGGGAGGGCCGGCGGACGCGGGAGGCACGGGAGGTGCGGGAGATGCGCGACGAAGCCCTGCCGCTGACCGGCCCGCACTCCCTCGACCCCCTGCTGGAGCGGATCGGCGACGCCCGCTACGTGGCCGTCGGCGAGGCCTCCCACGGCACCGCGGAGTTCTACCGGTGGCGGGCGGAGCTGACCCGCCGGCTGATCGTGGAGGAGGGCTTCTCGCTGGTGGCCGTGGAGGGCGACTGGCCCGACTGCCAGGCACTGCACCACTGCGTCACCGGCGCCCCCGGCAGCCCGGAGGACCCCGGGGAGGTGCTGGACGGCTTCGGACGCTGGCCGCGGTGGATGTGGGCCAACACCGAGGTGCTGGAGTTCGCCCGGTGGCTGCGCGGGCACAACCTCGCCCTGCCCGCCGGGGAACGCGTCGGCTTCTTCGGACTCGACGTCTACAGCCTGTGGGAGTCGCTGCACGCCGTGCTGGACCACGTGCGCGAGCACGACCCCGACCAGGTGGAGCAGGCCCTCGCCGCCTGCCGCTGCCTCGAGCCGTACGCCCGGGATCCGCAGTCGTACGCGCTGGCCACCCAGGTGGTGCCCGCCGGGTGCCAGGCGGAGGTGGTCTCCCTGCTGACCGGACTGCGGGAGCGGGCCGGCCGGAGGCGGGCGGTAGGCGCCGGCGGCGGCCGGACGGCGGAGTTCACCGTCCGGCAGAACGCCGAGATCCTGGCGGGCGCGGAGCGCTACTACCGGGCGATGGTGCGCGGCGGCCCGGAGTCGTGGAACATCCGCGACCACCACATGGCCGACACCCTCGACCGGCTCGTGGCCCACCACGGCCCGGAGACCAAGGCGGTGGTCTGGGAGCACAACACCCACGTCGGGGACGCCCGGGCCACCGACATGACCGACGCGGGCATGGTCAGCGTCGGCCAGTTGCTGCGCGAACGGCACGCGGCCGAGGGTGTGGTGCTGGTCGGCTTCGGCTCCTACGAGGGAACGGTGGTCGCCGCACAGCAGTGGGGCATGCCGCCGGAGACGATGGAGGTGCCGCCCGCCCGGGACGGCAGCGTGGAGCACCTGCTGCACCGGGCCCTGCCCGGCGGCTCGGCCCTGTTCGTCTGGGACGGCGGGGACGGTGCCGGGAGTGGGGCCGGCGCCGGTGCCCCCGCGCCGGCCTGGCGCCGCGAGGAGCGCGACCACCGCGCGATCGGGGTCGTCTACCGGCCGCAGGCCGAACGCTGGGGCAACTACGTGCCCACCGTGCTCACCGACCGCTACGACGCCTTCCTCCACCTGGACCGCACCCGGGCGCTGGATCCCCTCCACCGCTACGAACACGGCACGGGCGAGGAGGAGACCTACCCCACCGGCCAGTGAACCCCACGGCTGCGGGCGACCGGTCGGCGGTGAGCACGAGGCCACGGCACGCCGGGGGTCGGCCGGCCGATTCATCGAGCGTTCGGGTGCACCCCTGCGCCGAACACGGGAAGAAACGCCGACAGAGCTCATACGTTTCGCTCCACGGGTACTCCTGCCGGTGCCGCACCCCGGCGACCGTACGCCCGCCCCCCTTCAGGAGTTGACGACGTGGCCCTGTCCCACCCCACCCAGCCCGGCGACATCGATCATCTGATCGCCGACGACCACGCGATCGTGGAGAGGCAGTTCCAGCACCTGGAGGCGGGGCGGGGCGACCGCCGGACCCTCGTCGACCAGGTCTGCTTCGAGCTCTCGCTGCACGCCTTCGCCGAGGAGGTCGTGCTCTACCCGCTCTGGCCCGAGCTGGGCATGGAGGACGCCAACCACGACGCCCGCGAGGAGCACCACGGTATGAAGGAACTGCTGGTGACCCTCGACGGCACGGAACCGGGCGAGGCCGAGTTCGAGCGGGCGCTGACCGAACTCATCGCCCTGGTGCGCCATCACGTCGCCGACGAGGAGGGCGAGGAACTCCCGGCCTTCCGCGCCAAGGTGGGCCCGGAAAGGATGGCCGAGCTCGGCAGGCAGTTCATCGCCGCCAAGCGGCAGGCACCGCCCGCCCCGCACCCGCACGCGCCCGACGGCGGCGGCGCCGCCGAGAAGGCCGCCGGCAAGCTCGCCAAGCCCGTCGACGAGGGCAGAGCCTCCGCGACGGGCAAGAAGAAGCGGCTGGCCACCGACGCGTCCGGGCTGCTCGACCCCCAGGCCCGGGCCGTCGTCGACGCCCACTCGGCCCTGGAACCCCTCCCCTTCGAGACCCTCACCCCGGACCAGGCCCGCAAGCAGCCCGGCCCCGACGCCGCCGTGCGGAAGGTGATGGAGGAGCGGGGGATCGACGGCCCCGAGCCGGTGGGGTCCGTGGAGGACCTGCGGATCCCCGACGCGGCCGGCGGCGAGCAGACCCTGCGCGTCTACACCCCCGCCGCCCCCGCCTCCGGTCCACTGCCCGTCATCATGTGGATCCACGGCGGCGGCTGGGTGCTGTTCGACATCGACACCTACGACGCCTCCTGCCGCGGACTGGCGAACAAGACCGGCGCGGTCGTGGTGTCGCCCGGCTACCGGCGCGCGCCGGAGGCGGCCTTCCCCGCCTCCCACGACGACGTGCTGGCCGCCTACCGCTGGACCGTCGCCAACGCCTCCCGCATCGGCGGCGATCCGGCCCGCACCGGCATCGGCGGGGAGTCCGTCGGCGGGAACATGGCACCCGCGACGGTCCTGCAGCTCGCCGCCGCCGGGGAGCCGGTCCCCGCGGCACAGGTCTGCGTCTACCCTCTGACGACCGCCGAGCAGTACGGGGAGTCGATGGAGGACGCCGCGGACGGCAGGCCCCTCAACCGCGCGCTGTTGAGCTGGATGGCGGCACACGCCTTCGACGGCAGGCCCGACGCCGCCAAGGACCCCAGGATCGACCTGCTCGGGCTGCCGGCCGACCGGCTGGCCGCCATGCCCCCGACCCTGGTGATCACCGCCGAGCGCGATGTCCTGCGCAGCCAGGGCGAGGAGTTCGCACACCACCTGCAGGACGCCGGAGTGCCCACGACCCTCACCCGCTACGACGGGGTCATGCACGAGTTCTTCGGCGCCTCGGCCGTCCTGGACAAGGCCGAACAGGCCCAGCGGCAGGCCGCCGACCACTTCGCCCGCGCCTTCGCCGGCAGCAGGTGACGAACACGGCCGGGGAACGGCGGCACAGGTCCCCCGTCCGCTCCTCCCTTCACGGGAGCCGGCCGGCGGCGGGCGGCGGACTCGCCCGCTGGGGCCGCAGGTGATCGGCGCCCGAAGCCCCGCGCTCGGAGGCGGTCTGCGGACCGGTTCCTTCCGCCGCTTCGTGGACGGGCGTGGCCGCGGGGCGGAGGTGGAGGCCGGGTGGGTCAGTCATCGGTGAGCGTACGGGCCAGGGACGTGAGGTCGTCGGCGGTCAGGGTGGGGGCGGTCATGGCAGCCGGGTAGACCGTGGCGCCGCGACGCAGCCAGGCGGCGGCGAGGCCGGCACGGCGTGCGCCGTCGACATCCCAGGGGTGCACCGCGGCCAGCAGCGTCTCGTCCGCGGCCGCTCCCAGCCGGTCGATCGCGTACCGGTAGGCGGCGGGGGCCGGTTTCCAGGCCCGGGGGCCGCGGACGTCCAGGAGCGCCTCGAAGTGCTCGAGCAGCCCCGCGCCGTCCAGCAGGCGTTCGGCCGTGGGGGCGGCGCCGTTGGTCATCGCGGCCAGCCGGAATCCGGCCTCCCGCAGGGCGCGCACTCCCCCGGGCACGTCGGGATGCACGGGAAGCGTGCCGAGCCCTTCCAGGACGTGCCGGACGGCGTCGTCGGCACCACCCGACCGCTCGGGCAGTTCGCCCAGCAGGGCGCGCAGCCCGTCGGCGGCGAGGTCGGCGAACTCGGCGAAGCCGCCGGCGGCGGTGAGGGCGAAACCGTCCCGCAGGACTCCGGCGAACCACAGCTGTGCCAGGTGTCCGGGCGCGCCGACCTCTTCGAACCGGGTGCGCAACGGTGTCATGTCGCTGAGTGTCTCGTTCACGTCGAAGACGACGAGACGCGGTGGGGGACGCATGGGCTCCTGCCTGTTCGTCGGGCCGTGGCCGGTCATCGTGGGTGCGGATCACAAGTGTCACAGTGGTGCTGTGTTTCCCCCCGGCTCCCGTGTGGTTCCGCGTGGCGCAGCATGTGGGCACGGATGAACGCCCTTCGCCGGGCGGCACTCGGACGCGGTCAATCGAGCCCGAGGAGGTGGAGCCGCGCGGACGTGGCCGGGCCTCCGCCAGGCGCCCTTGGTCCGCAGACGGTGCGAACCGCCGGGGCGTTCCGCGAAGCGCTCCGGAGGAAGACGATGGCCCAGCGGGTCTGCGAGATCATGAGGCCGATTCCACCACCGCACGCCGCAGACCCCGATCGTGGGGGTCGCCCGGCTGATGCGGGAGGAGGACATCGGCGAGGTGCTGATCGCCGAGGACGGCCGGCTGCGCGGTCTGGCCACCGACCGCGACCTGGTGGTGCGGGCCGTGGCCGAGGTCCGGGACGTCGAGGCCACCGCGGCGCAGGACGTGGGCAGCACCGACCTGGTCACCTGCTCCCCGCGGCCAGGTCCCCGATCCAGCCCTTTCCGTGGGAACGGGCGCCACCCGGTCACCCCCGGTCCACAGTCCAGGGCCGAAGCCGCGGGTCTCCTGGTCCTGTTGCCAAGAGCCGCTCGCCTTCACCGGCTCGCTCGGGACATCGGCTCGCGTGACCTTCACAGCCGCAGGGCCGATACTGCCTTTCGTGGGACTCCGGTCGGCATGCCGCCGATCCGTCGCAGGAACCTGACAAGGCGCTGTCAGAGTCAGCGTTGAGTCAGCGTCAGCACCGCCACAGCCCGCTTCCGGCCGCTGCGGACCGCCAGGATCGAGAACTGCCCGAACATGCTCTGACCAGCGAAAATGCAGGCCGACGACCCGCCCGCTAAGCTTACTGGGAGGCACCTATGAAGATGCTGATCAACGTGCCGGAGACCGTGGTGGCGGACGCGCTGCGCGGCATGGCCGCGGCGCATCCCGAGCTGACGGTCGACGTCGAGCGCCGGATCGTGGTGCGGCGGGACGCGCCCGTCGCGGACAAGGTGGGCCTGGTGTCCGGGGGCGGTTCGGGGCACGAGCCGCTGCACGGCGGCTTCGTCGGGCCCGGAATGCTGGACGCGGCCTGCCCCGGTGAGATCTTCACCTCCCCCGTCCCCGACCAGATGGCACGGGCGGCGGCGGCCGTGGACAGCGGCCGGGGCGTGCTGTTCGTGGTGAAGAACTACACCGGTGACGTGCTGAACTTCGACATGGCGGCCGAGCTGGCCGAGGACGAGGGGGTGCAGGTCGCCAGGGTGCTCGTCGACGACGACGTGGCGGTGACCGACAGCACCCACACCGCCGGGCGGCGCGGCACCGGCGCCACGCTGTTCGTGGAGAAGCTGGCGGGGGCCGCGGCGGCGGAGGGTGCTCCCCTGGAGCGGGTGGCGGCGGTCGCCCGGCAGGTCAACGAGTCCTCGCGCAGCTTCGGCGTCGCGCTGAGCGCCTGCTCGACCCCGGCCACCGGCGGCCCCACCTTCGACCTGCCGCCCGGCGAGCTGGAGCTGGGGGTGGGCATCCACGGCGAGCCCGGGCGCGAGCGGCGGGGCATGATGACCTCCGGCGAGATCGCCGACTTCGCGGTGGACGCGGTCCTGACGGACCTGCGCCCCGGCGGTCCCGTCCTGGCCCTGGTCAACGGCATGGGCGGCACTCCGCTGGTGGAGCTGTACGGGTTCGCCGCCGAGGTGCACCGGGTACTGGCCGAGCGCGGCGTGGCCGTGGCGCGCACCCTCGTCGGCAACTACGTCACCTCGCTCGACATGGCCGGCTGCTCCGTGACGCTGTGCCAGGCTGACGAGGACCTGCTGCGGCTGTGGGACGCGCCCGTACGCACCCCCGCGCTGCGCTGGGGCATGTGAGCGGGGTCCGGCGGGGAAGGACACCGGGGCGTGTCCCGGCCCCCGGACAGCCGGCCGGGGGCCGGGCACCGGCAGGAACGACGCGAGGAGACCGTGGTGACCGTCGCACTGGACGCCGACTTCTTCCGCCGCTGGATGTCCGCGGCGGCGGCCGCCGTGGCCCGGGAGGAGCGGCTGCTGACCGAGCTGGACTCCGCCATCGGCGACGCCGACCACGGCGGCAATCTGCGGCGCGGTTTCACCGCCGTCCTCGCCGCCCTGGACGAGGAGGCACCCGCCGCCGCCGGCACGATACTCGCCCTCGCCGGACAGCGGCTGATCTCCACCGTCGGCGGCGCCTCGGGACCGCTGTACGGGACACTGCTGCGGCGCACGGGCAAGGCGCTGGGCGACGGCGCGGCCGTGGACGCCGTACGACTGCGGGACGCGCTGCGGGAGGGGGTGGACGCGGTGGCCCGGCTGGGCTCGGCGGCCCGGGGAGACAAGACGATGCTGGACGCGCTGTACCCGGCGGTCGAGGCGCTGGACGGGTCGGCCGGGTCGTTCCGGGCGGCCCGTGCGGCGGCCGAGGAGGGCGCCGCCGCCACCGTGCCGATGCGGGCCCGCAGGGGGCGGGCGAGCTATCTGGGCGAGCGCAGCGTCGGCCACCAGGATCCCGGTGCCACCTCCGCCGCGCTGCTGTTCGCCGCGCTCGCCGAGACAGCGGACACCGGCTCCGGCGGAGCAGGAGATCACGGGGATTCCGGGAGGGCGGCATGAGCGGCACGGAAAGCGGTACCGGACCGGTCGGCATCGTACTGGTCTCGCACAGCAGGCAGGTGGCCGAATCCGTCGCCCGGCTCGCCCTCGGGCTCGTCGGCCACGTCACCGCGCTCCCGGTGGAGGCCGCCGGCGGAACCGAGGACGGGGCGCTGGGCACCAGCTCCGAACTGATCACCGAGGCGGTCCGCCGGGCCGACCGGGGCGCGGGAGTGGTGGTGCTGGCCGACCTGGGCAGCGCGGTGCTGACGGTACGCACCCTGCTGGCCGAGGAGGGCGAGCTGCCCGAGGGCACCCGCCTGGTGGACGCGCCCTTCGTGGAGGGCGCGGTCGCGGCCGTGGTCACCGCCTCCACCGGTGCCGACCTGGACGCGGTGGCGGCGACCGCGACGGAGGCGTACGGCTACCGCAAGCTCTGAACGGCGGCCGGGGCCGGCGCACCCGGAGCCCGGCCGCCTGGCCCCCCGGGTACGCCGGACGCCGGGCGGGCGGTGCCGGGCCGGAGGGGCCTGTCCCGTTCATCCCGCGTGGGTCCCGGGGCTGATGATCTCGTCCAGTACCGCGCGGACCGCCGCGAAGGCGGCACGGCGCACGGCCGCCGGTTCCCCCGGGTCGCCGTCCTCACCGGAGCCGGCCGCCTGGTCGGCGGCCCAGTCCCGGGCGACCCGGATACGGCGGAGGAGTTCGTCTGCGTCCACGACATCGGCCATGGACGGAACCTACCCGCCCCGGGCACGCCGCAGCCGGGGAGAACGGAACGAGCGGTGCCGGGCCGTTCAGCGGCTCGACACGGGGAACGCGTCCACCGGAGTGCTGCCTCCCCAGTCCGGACGGATGCCCACGGCGCTGCACAGCGCGATGTAGAGCATCACGGGATGGGTGTACGGCACATCGTCGTCGGGCCAGTGGGTCAGCCGCGGCCCCGGGTGCGCGGCCCTGGGGACGGTGACGAAGGCGCCGACCGAGTAACGCGCCACCGCCGACCAGGCGATGCCGACGTCGGCCTGCGCCGGCACGATCCACCACCACCGTTCGGTGTCGGTGAAGACGCACCCCGTCCGGGGCAGGGCGCGCCTGACCCTCAGGCCGAGACCGGCGCTCACCCCGACGGCGTCGTACCCGAGCGGGGCGGGCAGGGCGGGCGGCAGCCGCAGACGTTCCCCGCGCTGTCCCGCCGGGGCCCCGCGGCCCGGCCCGGACAGACCGGGCAGACCACGGGTGAACCTGGCCAGCAGACCGGGGCCGCGGTGCGGCCTCAGCACGGCGTGCCGGGGGCTAACGGCACCGGACCGCCGCGGTGCGGCGGCACGGGGACCGTGTGCCCGGTCCTCCTCCGCGTCCCGCCTCCCCTTTCTCCGCTTCCGCTGCCCCTCCCGGCCCCTCCGGCCCTTCCGTCTCCTCTCCCCGTTCTCCCCGTGCCCGCTCCCGCGGCACCCGTCGGCTGCGCACCCACCGGCTGTCCGTACATCAACGGCCCCCTTCCACTGCCAGCGGCAGACGGGCCCACACCGACCAGCCACGGCCGGGCCCCCCGTCGCGGATTCCCCATGCGGTGCTCACGGCCTCCACCAGGAGCAGCCCGCGACCGTGCTCCTCCTCCGGTAAGCGGGCGCACGGATCCGGACGGCCCGGAGCGTGGCCGCACACCTCGATGTGCACCGAGCTCTCTCCCCCACCCGCCGCGCGCTCCTCGCGCACCTCGCACGCCACCGATTCGCTGTCCGTGTGCACCACCACGTTGGTGAACAGTTCCGACACCACCAGTACGGCCGTGTCGCGGATCCCCTCGCCCACCCCCCGGCGGCCCAGCAGGCCGCGGAGCCGGCGGCGCGCCTCCCCCGCCGACTCGGCACGCGCCGGCAGGACGAAGCCGTCCCGCCACGGCGGGAGCCCGACGGGCCCCGGGGCGGGGGGCCCGGTGTCGTCGGATGCCACGGCCGGTCCTGTGGAGCGGGGAAGACGGCGGCCGCGGGGCGCGAGAACCGCCCCGGACCGCGGCGAAGTGAACCCTGTCACAACATCACTATGCTTCCAGGCCGACCCAGTTGGCAAGAGACACTCTGGAAAGTGCATAGTTGCGGATGCAGGGTGTTCGCACTGCGGACGACATGGCACACTGCGGGACATGGCCAGGAGAAAAGCAAGGTGAGTGAGCCCCGCTCCGCCCCGACCGTGGGCCAGCTCGTACTGGGCAGGAGACTGCAGGACCTGCGCGAGAAGGCCGGCCTCAAGCGCGACGAGGCAGCCCGGATCCTCCATGTCACCTCCGCCACCGTCCGCAGGATGGAGACGGCGGAAGTCGCCCTGAAGATCCCGTACGTGAAACTGCTGCTGGAGGCGTACGGGGTGACCGGCGCCGACGCCGAGGCGTTCGTCGCGCTCGCCGAGGAGGCCAACAGGCCCGGCTGGTGGCAGCGGTTCCGCGATGTCCTGCCGGACTGGTTCAGCGTCCACGTCAGCCTGGAGAGCGCGGCGAAGGTCATCCGGGCCTACGAGCCGCAGGTGGTCCCCGGCCTCTTCCAGACCGAGGAGTACGCCCGGCACATCCTGCGCACCGGAGCCGTGGGCCGCTCCGATCCACGCGAGGTCGAGCGGCTCGTGGCGCTGCGGATGGAGCGTCAGCACCTGCTCGCCAGACCCGACGCCCCGCACCTGTGGATCCTGGTGGACGAGACCGCGCTGCGCCGTCCCGTCGGCTCCCCGGCCGTCATGCGCGCCCAGGTCGACCGGCTGCTGGAGGACGCCGAGCGGCCGAACGTCACCCTGCAGATCGCCGAGTTCTCCTCGGGGTTCCACCCGGGTACCTACGGACCCTTCGTCCTGTTCCGCTTCGGCCTCCCCGAACTCCCGGACATGGTCTACGTGGAGTACCTGACGGGGGCCGTCTATCTGGACGAGCGCAACGAGGTGGCCTCCCACCTCGAACTGCTGGACCGCATGTCGGCCCAGGCCGCGACCGCCCGCCGCACCAAGGAGATCCTGCGGGGTTTCCGCAAGGAGCTGTGATGGACCGCATATACAACGGCATGCGAGCCAGCGACCTCGGCACCGAGGGCTGGCGGAGGCCGTGGAGCGGCGGCAACGGCGGCAACTGCGTCGAGGTCAGGAAGCTTCCCGACGGACGGGTCGCGTTCCGCCAGTCCACCGATCCCGACGGTCCGGCGCTGATCTACACCCTCGGGGAGATCAGCGCGTTCATCCGGGGCGCCAAGGCCGGACAGGCGGATTTCCTGCTCTCCTGACGCCCCCGGAGGGGTCCCGCGGCGGGTGCCAGGCCTGCCCGCCGCGGGATTCCCGCACCGACGGCCGCCGGAGGCCGAAACCCGCCCCGGCGGCCGTGCACGGCCTGCATACTGACGTTCACTCACACGAACTGGAGGAGCACAGCGCATGGCCGACGACATGAGTTGGACCCGGACTCCGTCGGGACGGGAGCCGGTGGAGATCGACACCTCCGTCCCCAGCATCGCCCGGGTCTACGACGCCTTCCTGGGCGGCAAGGACCACTACCCGGTGGACCAGGAGATCGCCGACCAGGCGGCCAAGTCCTTCCCCGACGGCGGGGAGGGCGCGCGAACCAACCGCCGGCTGCTGGTCCGCGCCGTCCGCTACCTGGCGCGCCAGGGCATCGACCAGTTCCTCGACATCGGCTCGGGGCTGCCCACCGCGCAGAACACCCATCAGGTGGCCCAGGAGGTCAATCCGGAGGCCAGGGTCGTCTACGTCGACAACGACCCGATAGTCCTCGCCCACGGCCGGGCGCTGCTGGAGAACGACGACCGCACCGTCGTGGTCACCGCCGACATCCGGGAGCCCGACTTCCTGCTGAACCACCCCGACGTGGCCGGGATGCTGGACACCACCCGCCCGGTGGGCCTGATCATGAACGCCGTGATCCACCACCTCCTCGACGAGGAGAACCCCGACGACCTGGTGGAGACCTACAAGAAGTGGCTGCCGCCGGGCGGTTACCTGCTGCTGACCCACTTCTGCTCCTCCACGCCCGAGGCCCGCGGCCTGGAGTCGGTGCTGCGCCAGGCCCTCGGCCGGGGACGGCTGCGGAGCATGGCGCAGATCGCCGGCTTCTTCGAGGGACTGGAGATGGTCGAGCCGGGCGTGGTGTACCTGCCCTACTGGCACCCGGACGAGCCGGTGAAGGCCCCGCTGGACATCGCGGGCCTGCTGGTCGCCGGCGGCCTGGGCCGCAAGCCCTCGGGCGAGTAGGCCCGCGGCGGCGGACGCCGCCGCGGCAGGAGGCCACCGCTTCCGTACGGGGCGCCGAGCCGTACGGCCGCGGATCCGCGGGCCCTGTCGTCCCCCACGCGACGGGGCCCGCTCCTCTTCGTCCTTCCGTCCCGGTCCCGCTCCTTCCGGCCCTGCCCGTCCGGCTGTCCGTCCGCTCGCTTGTCGGGCCGCTTGGCACACTTCTCCTGAAGCGGCGCCCCGCGCGGCAGGGCCCCACCGCTTCCGCGCGCTCAGCGCGGCCGCGCCCTGGCCAGTTCCTCGGGCAGCCCGGGCGCGGGCTGGGGGATCTCACCGAAGTCCTCGTCCTCCCCGGTGACGCGCAGCCGGTTGAGGACGGCCTCCACGGCCGCGGGCAGCCGGGGGTGGCGCCCCCGGTGGCACTGTCTGAGAAGGTCCCGGCGGATGCCGTCGGGCAGGAGGAAGCCGCGCCGCGGGGCGGGTCCGGTGGCGGCGGTACGGAGCGGGCCGGGAGTGCGCGCCAGCCGGGCGGCCTGTTCGCGCCAGTGGTCGGCGTCCCGGAACTCCGCCAGGCTCCGGTGGTACAGGTACAGGCAGAAGGCCGCGGTACGGCTGCCGCCGCCGGCCGCGAACTGCCACCAGAACTGGGCGGCCTCCCGGTGGCCGATCAGGTGGAGCAGGCAGGCGAAGACCAGGGCGCCCTCGGGGTCCGCGCGCCGCCGGTCGACCAGGCGCGCCAGGACGGCCGCCGCCTCGGGCGCTCCCACGATCAGGGCGATGGCCAGGTCGAGGTCGTGGACGGCCTGCTCCCGGGCGGTGCGGTACCGCCATCCACGGGCCGCCGTCGGCGGCCACGCGGGCGGCTCGTGAACCGCGTGGCCGCGGGTCACGGCGCAGCCGTGGCCGGAGGGCGCCTCGCCGGGGATCTCCGCCTCCGCCAGCAGGGTGTCGATCGTCCGGTGTCCTTCGGTGCCGCGCACGTTACCGCTCCCCCGCCTTCTCGCCGCCGCGCAGGTTCATCCTGGCCGCCAGTTTCCGCTTGGCCTGCCGTGCCTGCGAGCGCACCGTGGCCCGGACCGTGCCCAGGTGCTCGGCCACTTCCTCGTCGGTGCAGCCCAGAACGTAGCGCAGAACGATGATGTCGTGCTGCCGTTCGGGAAGCCGGGTGATGGCCGAGTACAGGCTCATCCCGCTCTCCAGGACCTCGAACTCGTCCCGCAGTTCGGGCAGCAGCCGTCCCCGGCAGACGGCGTCGAAGGAGGCCGTCTCCGCCAGGGCCGGTTCCCGGCCGTGCTCGTCCAGCCAGTCCTGTATCCGCTCCTTGAGCACCGACCAGGCGTAGGCGGAGACCGACTCCTGCGCCAGCGCGTGGGGCCAGTTGTGCAGCAGGTGGCTGCAGGTGGCGTCCACCACCGCCTCGGCGCCGGCGCGCAGGCCCACCTGTGTGCGGGCGTAGCGCAGCCAGAGACCGTGGTGGCGTTCGTGGAAGGCGTCGAAGGTCAGGGCCATCCGGCGGCGGGGCTCCGGGGTGTGCGGACAGTCGTCGTCCAGTCCGAGAGGGGTGTCGTCAGAGGTGTTCACCACGGGTTGTTCCCGGCTTCGTGAGGGGTCCGTCGGGATCGTCTGACACGGGCGTCCTGTACCGGCTGGGCACCGCGGACTCCGCCGTGCGGACGGCCGCCGTCGTGCGGGGTTTCGGTTCTCGTCCGTCAGCCAATCCGATCGCGGGGCCTGCTGCATACCGGTTTCCGAAAAAAGAGCCGAGAGTAATAGTGTGACTAACGTCACGACGGGTGGTGGAGGACGGTACAGTACATCCCCCCTTCATAACCACCCCTGTTGCGGGGCGAGTTGGGGGATCCCGGGTCTTCGGTCAGGACCGGGGCGGTGCGGCGGCACGAGACGGCGAGACGAAGGGCAGGCAGCGTATGTCCGAGACGGTCGGCGGCGGTCCGGTCGATCTGGAGGTCGACCTGGAGCTGGACCGGGCGCACTCCGCCCGCATGTACGACTACTACCTCGGCGGCCACACCAACTTCCCCGCCGACCGGGAGGCCGCCGGCCGGGCCATCTCGGTCTTTCCCGCCGCCCTGTCGGCCGCCCGCGTCAACCGGCGGTTCATGCAGCGCGTCACCCGCCACCTGGCCACCGCGGGCATGCGCCAGTTCCTCGACGTCGGCACCGGCATCCCCACCTCGCCGAACCTCCACGAGATAGCCCAGGAGGTGGCGCCGGAGGCGCGGGTGGTCTACGCGGACAACGACCCCATCGTCCTCGCCCACGCCCAGGCCCTCCTGCGCGGCCATCCCGCCGGGCGCACCGCCTACTGCCAGGCCGATGTCACCGACCCGGCCGCCCTGCTGGCCGCGCCCGAGGTGCGCGAGACCCTCGACCTGGACCGGCCGGTGGCGCTCAGCCTCATCGCGGTCCTGCACTTCGTGCCGGGCGAGCACCGGGCGCACGAGATCGTCGAGCACTTCAGGGCGGCCCTGCCCGCGGGCAGCACCCTGGCCGTCAGCCATGTCACCGCCGAGTTCGACCCGGAGGGCGTCACCCGCGCCACCGAGGCCTACCGCGCCGCCGGAACACCGGCGCAGGCCCGTACCAGGGAGGAGTTCACCCGCTTCTTCGACGGCTGGGAGCTGCTGGAGCCGGGTGTCGTCCCCTCCCACCGATGGCGCCCCGATCCCGTCGACGGGACCGGCAACATCACCGACGCCGAGGCCGCCTGCTACGCCGCGGTGGCCCGCAAGCCCTGAGCGCGGTGTGACGAGCGCGGTGTGATGAGTACGGGTACTCAGGCGCCGGCGGGCACCCGGCGGCGACGATGGGGGCACCGCCCCCCGTCGGGCCCGCACACCTCGGAGGGACCTCTCGTGCTCAGCACCGTCGCCCGTACCGTCGTTCCCGTGTTCGGCCGTCTGCGGGTCACCACCGACCCGGACGCCGAGATCGTCCCCGGCAGCATCGTCGCCGCGAACCACACCTCGCTCGTCGACCCCGGGGTCGTCCTGGCCGCCCTCCACCGGCTGGGCACCGAGCCGGTCGTCCTGGCGACCGCGGGGCTGTGGCGGGTGCCGGTGCTGCGCCGGATGCTGACCCGCGAGGGTCATGTGCCGGTGCACCGGGGCACCGAGCGGGCCGTCCTGTCGCTGCGGGACGCCGCCGCGGCGCTGGAGGCCGGGAAGACCGTCCTGATCTACGGCGAGGGGGGTCTGCCGCGCCGCCCGGACGCGGCCGAGGCGGAGCCCGGCCCGTTCCGCAGCGGACTGGCCCGGCTGGCGCTGGCCACCGGTGCCGCGGTCGTCCCGCTCGGGCAGGCCGGCTCCCGCCGGATCAGTTCCGGGTCCGCCGCCAAGCAGGTCGCCGGGTTCGTCACCGCGCCGCTGCGGCGCCCCGACGTCCATGTGCACGTCGGGGCGCCGCTGCGGCTGTCCGGCGATGTCGTCACCGCCACCGCTCGGGCCCGCCGCGCGGTCGTCCACGCCTGGCGGGTCGCGGCGGACCGGGCCGCCTGACCCGCCGGGCCCCGCCGCGCCCGCTCCGGCCCCCGGCGGCCCGGGCCTCTCAGCGGGCCAGCAGCCTCCGCAGCGCCCCGGCGACCTCGCCGGGGGCCTCCTCGGCCATGAAATGGCCGCAGGTGACGGTGGTGTGGACCAGATCGGGCGCCCAGGCCCGCCACAGCGCCGCGGCGTCGTAGCCCAGCGCCGCGCCCCAGTCCTGCTGGAGCACCGTGACCGGCATCCCCAGCCGGCGGCCGGCGGCGCGGTCGGCCAGGTCGTGTTCGACGTCGATGCCGGCGGAGGCCCGGTAGTCGGCCGTGATCGAGGGCACCGCGGCCCGGCAGGCGTCCAGGTAGGCGGCGCGCACCTCGGCGGGGATCGCGCGCGCGTCGCCGGTCCAGGCGTCGAGGAAGTGGCCGAAGAACTCGTCCGCACAGGCGGCGATCATCCGCTCGGGCAGCCCGGGGGGCTGGGCCATCAGATAGAGGTGGAAGCCCACGGCGGCGGCGGTGCCGTGCAGGACGTCCCACATGTCCGCGGTGGGGAGCACGTCGAGGCAGGCGAGGTGGGTGATCCGGCCGGGGTGGTCGAGTCCGGCGCGGAAGGCCACCAGGGCGCCGCGGTCGTGCCCGGCCAGTGCGAAGCGGTCGTGTCCCAGTTCACGGGCCAGTGCGACGATGTCGGCGGCCATGGTGCGCTTGGCGTAGCCGGTGCCGTCGGTGTCGGCGGGCTTGTCGCTGGCCCCGTAGCCGCGCAGGTCGGGGCAGATCACGGTGTGCCCGGCCGCGAGGTCGGCGGCGACGTGCCGCCACATCAGATGCGTCTGCGGAAAGCCGTGCAGCAGCACCACCGGGGTGCCCGAGCCGCCGACGGCCGCGTTGAGGGACACACCGTCGGCGACGGGGACGCGCCGCTGGTCGAAACCGGGGATGGCAGGCGACATGGTCCGCCCTTCCGTGCTGGATCGAGTGGTTCGGGGCGGCTCCGGAGTGCCCGGGACCGCCGGGTCTCCCAGCCTGCCGGGCGCGGATGAGCACCGGATGAGCGCGCTACCGTGACCTGGGAGGATGCTCCGGAACGGCCGGTCGGCCGGGAGGTGGCCGGGACCGGGAAGGGAGCCTGCGGTGCGGGTCTCGTTCGGTGTGCTGGGGCCGGTGACGGCCTGGGAGGACGGCACCGGGGACGCCCTCGCCCTGAAGGGCCCCCGGCACCGCGCGGTGCTGGCCCGGCTGCTCGTCGCCCGCCGCCGCGTCGTCCCGGTCACCCGCCTGGTGGAGGACCTGTGGGCGGAGCCGCCCGCCGACGCGGTGGGCGCGGTGCGCACCTTCGTGGCCGCGCTGCGCCGCGCCCTGGAACCGGAGCGGCCGCCCCGCTCCCCGGCCCGGCTGCTGGTCACCGAGGGGCCGGGGTACGCGCTGCGCGCCGCGCCGGAGACGGTGGACGCCTGGTGCTTCGAACAGGCGGTGGCCGCCGCCGCGGCGCTGCCGCCCGGGGACGCCGCCGAGCGGCTGGCCCGGGCACTGGACCGGTGGCGCGGCCCCGCCTACGCCGGGCTCTCCGGCCACCCCTGGGCCCGCGCGGAGCGCTCCCGTCTCACCGAGCTGCGGCTGCACGCCGTCGAGCGGCTGGCCGAGGCCCGGCTGTCCCTGGGGCTGGCCGCCGAGGCGGCGGCGGACCTGGACGCGCACACCGCCGGGCATCCCTGGCGCGAGGACGCCTGGCGGCTGCTGGCCCTGGCGCTGTACCGGTCGGGCCGCCAGGGCGACGCGCTGGCGGTCCTGCGCCGGGCCCGCACGCTGCTGGCCGAGGAGCTGGGCGTGGACCCGGGGCCCGGGCTGCGCGCCCTGGAGGCGGACATCCTCCACCACGCCGACCGGCTGGACCCCGGCGGGGGCGGCGCGGCGGAACGGGTGTGGGAGCGGGCGGCGGCCGCGTACGACCGCGCCGTACCGGCCGGGGCACGGGTCCGGCTGGAGTCGACGGTGGCCCTGCTGCGCGGGCTGGCGGTGACCGGGGGCGGCGGCGGCCTGCCCGCGGCCCGCCGGCACCGGGTGGCGGCGATCGAGGCGGCCGAGGAGCTGGGCGATCCGGAGCTGACCGCCCGGGTGATCGGCGCCTACGACGTCCCGGCGGTCTGGACCCGGCTGGACGATCCGGAGCAGGCCGCGCGGGTGGTCGCGGCGGCCGAGCGCGCCCTGGCCGCCCTGCCGGCCACGGGCCATGCGGCGGCCCGGGCCCGGCTGCTGGCCACGATCGCCCTGGAGTCGCGCGGCACCGGGGGTGCCCGCGGCCCGCAGGCCGCCCGGCAGGCGGAGGAGCTCGCGCGCCGGCTGGACGATCCGGCCCTGCTGGCGTTCGCCCTGAACGCGGTGTTCATGCAGACCTTCGACCGGGCCGGTCTGGCGCCGCGCCGGGACGCGGTCGGCGCCGAGCTGGTCACTCTGTCCGCCCGGCACGGTCTGGTGACGTACGAGGTGCTCGGCCGGCTCGTCCGCCTCCAGGCGCGCGGCGCGCTGGCGGACTTCGCCGGGGCCGACCACCACGCGGCCGCCGCCGACCGGCTGGCCGGACGCCATGAGCTGCCGCTGGTGGGGGTGTTCACCCGGTGGTACGGCGCGCTGCGGCTCGCCGCGGCCGGCGGCACGGTGCGGCAGGCCGAGGCGGCCTACCGGGACGCGGCCGCCACTCTGGCGGGCTGCGGCATGCCCGGGCTGGAGCAGGGCCTGCTGCCGCTTGCGCTGCTGTGCCTGCGTGTCCAGCACGGGCTGCCCGCGCGGGGCGGCGGACCGTCCGGGCCGTCCGGACCGGACGACGCGCCGGACAGCGGGCCGGACGACTTCGGCCCGTACGCCCCCTGGGCCCGTCCGCTGGTGCTGCTGGCCGAGGGGGACCGCGCGGCGGCCGCCGCGGCGCTGCGCGAGGTCCCGGACCCGCCGCGCGGCCTGCTGCTGGAGGCCCTGTGGTGCCTCGTCGCGCGGGCCGCCGTCGCCCTCGGGGACCGGGCGGCGATGGAGCGGGCGCGGGACGCGCTCGCCCCGGCGGCGGCGGAGCTGGCCGGGGCGGGCAGCGGCCTGCTCACCGCGGGGCCGGTCGCGGGGTTCCTGGCGGAGCTCGCCGCCGCGCTCCGCCGCGCTCCCCGCTGAGCCGCCCGGCCCCGGCGAGGGTCAGTGCCGGGCGGGGTTGCGGCGGATGATCTCGTCGACGAGTCCGTGGCCGGGGAAGTCCGTCATCAGTACGCCGGTGCGCCGCACGGAGGATGTGTCGCACCGGTTGTTCCGGCCGGTGAGGCACTCGTACAGGAAGCCGTTGACACCGGTCGCGGTCGGGGTGCCGCCCGCGACGACGGACGGCGGGGCGAGCAGGCTCGCCCCGCTGGCCCAGTTGACGTACAGCTTGTCGCCGTTCGGGGCGCCGGGGTCCCGGCAGTCGGCGCTCCGGTTGGCGCGGTCCAGCTGCGCGTGGACCTTCTCCCACTTGTCGTTGATGCGGGAGATGCCGTCCACCCGGTAGGAGTTCTGCACGTAGCAGTTCTTCTGCGGTCCCCACTCGTCCGCCCAGTCGGCGTAGTTGAGCTGGGCCAGGCCGTAGTCGGGGTAGTTGCCGCCGTGCGGGCCGCTCCAGTTGACCAGCACCACCTTGCCGCGCACCTCGTCCAGGTCCGGTACGGGGGCCGCCCCCGTCACCGACGGCTGCCAGAACAGCTCCCGGTGGGCCTCGGCGTAGGAGTCGAAGATCTGCCGGCGCCGGTGGTTGTGGTCGGTGCCGCACTCCGGGCACGGATCGGCGTCCTGGCAGCCGCCGATTCCTCCCGCGCACTCCCCGTGCATGTGGAGCAGGACCGTCTCGGTGGGGTGCTCGCGCAGGAAGGCGCCGAGCTCGCGGAGCACGTCGTCGAAGTTGGCGTTCTGGTAGACGGCCCCGTGGTGGACGGAGAACCGGCCCCGGCCGTCCTCGCCGGCGACCATCCGCACCCGGATGTCGACGGCCCGGACACCGGCCCGCAGCTGGAAGGCCAGGGAACCGCCGCCCCTCCCGTCGCCCCTCTCGCGCCGCTCCTGGGTCTCGGTCACGACTCCCCCGTACACGGCCAGGGTGTCGTGGGTGCCGGGTATGGACAGCTCGGCCAGGCTCGCGTCCCCGCGGACGGCCGCCATCCAGTCGGGGTGGGCGTCCGCCCGCAGGCTCCGGTAGGACTCCGGGGCGCTGTACGCCCGGGCCGTGCCGCCCGGCCCGGCCACGGTGACGGCGCTCGCCGCCAGTACGAGGGCCAGCGGGACCGACAGTCGTCGCATCGTTCTCCTCATGGGTGCGCGGTGGCGGACACCCCGATCCTTCCGCCCCCCGCGCGCCCGTACCCCGCCCGGCGGAACCGTTCACCGAACGGTCACCCCGTCGCGGGGCACGGCCGCGGCGTGTCCGGCCCGGACGGGAGACCCGTTGTCCGGATACGCACCGGTGACGCGGATCACACACATTCACCCCTTCAGGGGCGGAATGCCCGGTAAGGGGTGTCCGTTGAACCCTTCGCGGGTGCCGGTGGCGGGACAGTGTCCCCGGGCCTCACCCACCGCCTGCGAGGAAGATCGTTCGGCTGAAGCCTCGCAGTGCCCTCCGCCGCGAAGGCGACCGCCGCCACCGCACCCGCACCCATGGACCGGCGCCGGCCAGGACTCCCCCGACCTGGCCGGCGCCTCGCCGTGTCCGGCTCCGTCTTCCCCGCCCCCTCGCTCCCTCGCCCGGCGGGGACGGGACATCGATGTGCGGTTTGTCATGAATCGCTGTATTTTTTATGTGTATGTGCGTTCCGCACGCTCGCGAAGAACGACGTCGCGGGCGCGTCGTCCTCCTCCGGGTCTCCTGGGGAGCCGCGTCCAGGACCGGCCCGGACCCGCGTGGTGCGGGATCCGTGCCCACCGCTGTGAGGAGCGAGAGATGACTCAGGGAACCGTGAAGTGGTTCAACCCGGACAAGGGCTTCGGCTTCATCGCCCGCGAGGACGGACCGGACGTCTTCGTGCACTACTCG
This sequence comes from Streptomyces rubellus, assembly GCF_036323805.1. Taxonomy (NCBI): domain Bacteria; kingdom Bacillati; phylum Actinomycetota; class Actinomycetes; order Kitasatosporales; family Streptomycetaceae; genus Streptomyces; species Streptomyces rubellus. Next base: position 212,475 of record NZ_JAZDCX010000011.1, on the reverse strand, counting down.
GAGATCGAGGGCAGCGGCTTCCGCAACCTGGAGGAGAACCAGCGGGTGGAGTTCGAGGTGGTGCAGGGCCCCAAGGGCCCGCAGGCCACCGGCGTCCGGCCGCTCTGAGCCCGGCAGGTCCCGGCGGCCGCCGCCGGGGACGCGGCGAGGGCCGGCGCCCGAGGGTGCCGGCCCCTGCCGTGCCCCGTCCCGTGGCTCAGCCCAGCGTCTCCAGGGCCTGGTTGAAGGTCTTCGACGGACGCATGACCGCCGAGGCCCTGGCCGGGTCGGGCCGGTAGTAGCCGCCGATGTCGGCCGGCGAGCCCTGCACCGCGACCAGCTCGTCCACGATCGTCCGCTCGTTCTCGGCCAGTGTCCCGGCCAGCGGACCGAACGCCTCCGCGAGCCGGGGGTCGTCGGTCTGCCGCGCCAGCTCCTGCGCCCAGTACAGGGCCAGGTAGAAGTGGCTGCCGCGGTTGTCGATGCCGCCCAGGCGGCGGCTGGGCGACTTGTCCTCGTTGAGGAAGGTGGCGGTGGCGCGGTCGAGGGTGTCGGCGAGCACCTGGGCGCCCGCGTTGCCCGTGGTCTGCGCGTAGTGCTCGAAGCTGACCGCCAGCGCGAGGAACTCGCCCAGGCTGTCCCAGCGCAGGTAGTTCTCCTTGACCAGCTGCTGGACGTGCTTGGGCGCCGAACCGCCGGCACCGGTCTCGAACAGCCCGCCGCCGTTCATCAGCGGGACGACGGAGAGCATCTTGGCGCTGGTGCCGAGCTCCAGGATCGGGAACAGGTCGGTCAGGTAGTCGCGCAGCACGTTGCCGGTGACCGAGATGGTGTTCTCGCCGCGGCGGATGCGCTCCAGGGAGAACCTGATCGCGTCGACCGGGGCCATGATCTCGATCCGCAGGCCCTCGGTGTCGTGCTCGGGCAGGTACGCCCGGACCTTCTCGATCAGCTTCGCGTCGTGGGCGCGGGTCTCGTCCAGCCAGAACACCGCCGGGTCGCCGGTGGCGCGGGCGCGGGTGACGGCGAGCTTGACCCAGTCGCGGATCGGGGCGTCCTTGGTCTGGCACATGCGGAAGATGTCGCCGGCGCCGACCTCCTGCTCCAGGACCGTGTTGCCGGCCTGGTCGACCACCCGCACCGTGCCGGTGGCGGGGATCTCGAAGGTCTTGTCGTGGCTGCCGTACTCCTCGGCCTTCTGCGCCATCAGCCCGACGTTGGGCACCGAGCCCATCGTCGCGGGGTCGAAGGCGCCGTTGGCCCGGCAGTCGTCGATGACGGCCTGGTAGATGCCCGCGTAGGAGCTGTCGGGCAGGACCGCGAGGGTGTCGTGCTCCTGGCCGTCCGGGCCCCACATGTGGCCGGAGGTGCGGATCATGGCCGGCATGGAGGCGTCGACGATGACGTCGCTGGGGACGTGCAGGTTGGTGATGCCGCGGTCGGAGTCGACCATCGCCAGGGCCGGGCCCTCGGCCAGCTCGGCCTCGAAGGACTCCTTGATCCTCGCGCCCTCGGGCAGCGACTCCAGGCCCTTGAGGATGCCGCCTAGCCCGTCGTTCGGGGTCAGGCCGGCCGCGGCGAGCGTCTCGCCGTACTCGGCGAAGGTCTTCGGGAAGAAGGCGCGTACCGCGTGGCCGAAGATGATCGGGTCGGAGACCTTCATCATCGTGGCCTTCAGGTGCACGGAGAACAGCACGTCCTCGGCCTTGGCCCGGGACACCTGCGCCTTGAGGAACTCGCGCAGCGCCGCCACCCGCATGACGGCCGCGTCCACGACCTCGCCCGCCAGCACCGGCACCGACTCGCGCAGGACGGTGGTGGAGCCGTCGTCACCGGCCAGCTCGATGCGGAGCGAGCCGTCCTCGGCGACGACCGCGGACTTCTCGGTGGAGCGGAAGTCGTCCTGGCCCATGGTGGCGACGTTCGTCTTCGACTCGGCGGTCCAGGCGCCCATGCGGTGCGGGTTGGTCCTGGCGTAGTTCTTCACCGAGGCGGGGGCGCGGCGGTCGGAGTTGCCCTCGCGCAGCACCGGGTTGACGGCGCTGCCCTTGACCTTGTCGTAGCGGGCGCGGATCTCGCGCTCCTCGTCGGTCTTCGGGTCGTCCGGGTAGTCCGGGAGCGCGTAGCCCTGCTCCTGCAGCTCGGCGACGGCCGCCTTCAGCTGCGGGATGGAGGCCGAGATGTTCGGCAGCTTGATGATGTTCGCCTCGGGCGTCTTCGCCAGCTCGCCGAGCTCGGCGAGCGCGTCGCCGATACGCTGGTCCTCCCTGAGGTACTCGGGGAAGACCGCGATGATCCGCCCGGACAGGGAGATGTCCCGGGTGTCCACCGTGACCCCGGCCTTCGAGGCGTACGCCTGGACCACGGGCAGGAACGAATACGTCGCCAGGGCAGGGGCCTCGTCGGTGTGCGTGTAGATGATGGTCGAGTCAGTCACCGGGTGCTCTCCGCTCCACGTCTGCAACATTGCTCGACATCAAGATATCTCGTGGGCCCCGCTCCCTTCGACTCTCCCCTCCGCTCTCCTCCACTGCTTCCCGGCTCCCCACCCGATTCCCCCTCGGCGGGGAGCCGCGCCGGCGGCACGGGCGCCGCAGGACACGGCGGGGGCCGCCGGGCGGACGCCCGGCGGCCCCCGCCCGTCCCCGGGGACGGGCCGGTACGGTCAGTACGGTCCGTTGACGTTGTCGATCGACCCGTAGCGGTCGGCCGCGTAGTTGCAGGCGGCGACGATGTTGGCGACCGGGTCGTACTGGCTGTTGGCGGTGCCCGGCACATGGTAGGCGTCGAAGGTCGGCTTGATGACCTGCAGCAGGCCGATGGAGGGAGTGCCGCGCTGGGCGTTGATGTCCCAGTTGTTGACGGCGTTCGGGTTGCCGCTGGACTCCCGCATGATGTTGCGGTGGATGCCCTGGTAGCTGCCGGGGATGCCGTGGGCCCGCATGATGTCCAGGGCCTCGCGGATCCAGCCGTCCAGGTTGTCGGCGTAGGCCTTCGCCGACTGCGGCTGCGCGGACTGCCGGGCCTGCGCGGCGGGGCGGGCCTCGTTCTTCTTCGGCGCGGCCTTCTTCGGCGCGGCGCTCGGGGTGGCGCCGGACCGGGCGGTGTCGAGGGTCAGCCGCTGGCCGGGGAAGATCCGGTTCGGGTCGTCGCCCACCGTCTTCCGGTTGGCCTCGTAGACCGCCTCCCAGCCGCCCTCGACGCCGTGGCCGGTGGCGATGCCGTAGAGCGTGTCACCGCTGAGGACGGTGTAGGTGCCGGGGCCGGCGGACTTCCGCTCCGCCGCGGCGGCTCTCTCGCCCTGCCGGCTCTTCTGGACCTGCTGGGTCTGCTGGGTCTGCTGGGTCTTCCCGGTCTGGGTGCGGACCTCGGAGCGCTGCCGGTCGGCGGCTCCGGCGTCCGGCGTACCGCCGTCCCGGCTGAGGCCGGCCGCGGGGCCGCAGGTGGGCCAGGCGCCCGGCCCCTGCATGTCGAGCAGCTTCTCGGCGGCGGCGATCTGCTCCGCCTTGCCGGCCAGGTCGGCGCGCGGCGCGTACCGGGTGCCGCCCGCGGCCTCCCAGCTGGACTGCGAGAACTGCAGTCCGCCGTAGTAGCCGTTGCCGGTGTTGATGGACCAGTCGCCGCCGCTCTCGCACTCGGCGACCTCGTCCCACACGGCGACGGAGGCGGCGTTCGCGCTGCCCGCGGTGAGCAGCGGCGCGGCCACGCCCGCGCCACCGGCGGTGAGGACGACGGAGAGACGGGAGAACTGACGGGAGATCACGGGCGTGCGCGGGCGACGGTGTCGGCCTCGAGACATGGGGGGATGTCCTCTCCTACGCCTGCGAGGTTAGCTGTCGGATTCGGGCTGGAGTTGCCCGGCCGTTCCCGGTGCGCCGAGGCGCGCCGGGGAGTGGCTTCACCCCGAGCCGTACCGGCGGAAAGCACGGTACGGCGGATATGTGGTTTCCCCGCTCCTGCCGCGTTCGACTGCGGTCCGTCCCCCCGACCGGGCGGCAGGATTCGGCGTACCGGCGGTGGGGCCTCCGCCCTGGGACCGGAGGCCAGGAAACATAAACACAACCAATTCCCGGAAACAAGGGACCAAAAATCCGCCGGGTCACACGATCACCGCAGGCCTGTAGTGGTTGGCCACGGTACGTGGCCGATCTCCTCCCGGGAGTGAGAGGTCACCCGGCCCGCCGATCGGCCAAAGTCCGGCGGAAATCGGGGAATCGGCGGCGGGGGACGGGTCCTCTTCCCAGGAGGCAACCGCCGGTGAAATGGAGGAGTGATTCCCGACACATCCGCCGGACGGTTTTCTTTACATCACCCGATCAGGAACTTTGCGCACCTCTCCGGAGAATACCGGAAAACGACCGCACCCCTTCGTGAGTTATTCGGCCTTTCTGTCCGCTGTGCCCCTTTCAGGGCTTTCGGTCTCTTCGTGTGCTTACCCGGGGACCGGGCCGGTCGCCGCCGGGCGCGCCCGGCCACCCGTCAGGCGCGGGTCAGCTCCGCCGCGCCGAAGGAGACGTCGAAGCGGTCGCACCAGATGCTCACACTGGTGAACCCGGCCGGGTCGACGTCGTCGGGCAGCGGATAGTTCTGGTCGCCCTTGTTCCCCTTGAGCTTGCCGAGACTGACGTACTTCCCGTCGTCGAAGACGCTCCAGCCCGCCCGGCCCTCCTTCACCGGCGCGTCGGTCAGCCAGACGTACAGGTCCGGGCCGTTGCTGGTGTCGAGGCCCTCCAGGCGCAGGACATGGGAGCCGTCGGCCAGCCGGAGCAGCCGCACGGAACCGGAGGTGGTGTGCTCATGGCTGATCAGATCGCCGCCCGCCAGCGTCCGCGGCTCCTGCGGTGCGGACGGCGTGGACGACGGGGACGGCACCGGGGAGGCGTCCCCGGACGGCGCGGAGGCCGTCGGCGGGGCCGCCGTGTCCGCGGCGGCGGGCAGCGCCTCCTGGACGGTCTCGTCCTGCCACAGCTTCCACGGCTGGAACCAGTACAGCCCCACCCCGGCCGCCACGACGGCCAGCACCGCCACCCCCGCGACCACCGGCCTGCCCAGCACCTGGCGCACACGCCCCATCCCGTTCTCCTCCTGGTCCGTGCCTCGGTCCGGCACACCATTCAACGCGGCCGGCGGCACCCGCGGGCCGTTCGGAGGATGACGGAACCCTTACGGCTCCCCGGCGCTCCGGCCGCTCCGGGGACACGCCGGAGGCAGGGCGCGGCCGCGCCCCGGCGGACCGCACATGGCGGTCACCGGACGGGCTCCGGGGCGATCTCGGCGATCAGGCCCTCGATACGGGCCTTGATCTCGTCACGGATCGGGCGGACCGCCTCGACCCCCTGCCCGGCGGGATCGTCGAGCTTCCAGTCGAGGTAGCGCTTGCCGGGGAAGACCGGGCAGGTGTCCCCGCACCCCATGGTGATGACGACGTCGGACGCCTGGACGGCCTCGACGGTCAGCACCTTGGGCACCTCGGCCGACATGTCGATGCCGACCTCGCGCATGGCCTCCACCGCGGCGGGGTTGACCGCGTCAGCCGGGGCGGATCCGGCCGAGCGGACCTCGACGCGGTCGCCGGCCAGACGGGTCAGCCAGGCGGCGGCCATCTGGGAGCGGCCGGCGTTGTGGACGCACACGAACAGCACGGACGGCTTGTCGGACATCACGGACTCCCTGCCTCACGACGACTCCCGGGAGTGGCATCACCCCCGACTGATGTGAGAGTATCAGCGCATGATGACGTCAGTCGATACTGACCTGATCCGGGTGCTCGCCGACCCGCTCCGCATGCGGATCGTGACCCTGCTGGCCACCGAGACGCTGTGCACCACCCACCTGGTGGCGGAGACCGGGGCCAAGCAGACCAATCTCTCCAACCATCTGCGGGTGCTGCGCGAGGCGGGTGTGGTGGAGACCGAGCCCTGCGGCCGGTTCACCTACTACCGGCTGCGCCCGGACATCATCGAGTCGCTGGGCCGCTCCCTGCAGGAACTGGCCCGCACCGCCCGGACAACCCGCGCCGCCGAGACGAAGAGGCCCTGCCCATGACCACCGCCGACGAGACCACCAGACCGGCGGACGAAGCCGGCGGCATCGCCGCCAGGCTCTCCACCCTGGACCGCTTCCTGGCGGTGTGGATCCTGCTCGCCATGGCCGCCGGCCTGGGGCTGGGCCGGATGATCCCCGGCCTGAACGACGTCCTGGCCAAGGTCGAGATCGGCGGTGTCTCCCTGCCCATCGCGCTGGGCCTGCTGATCATGATGTACCCGGTGCTGGCCAAGGTCCGCTACGACAAGCTCGACGCCGTCACCGGCGACAGGAGACTGGTCGTCACCTCACTGGTCGTCAACTGGCTCATCGGCCCGGCCGTGATGTTCGCCCTGGCCTGGATCTTCCTGCCCGACCTGCCCGAGTACCGCACCGGCCTGATCATCGTCGGACTGGCCCGCTGCATCGCCATGGTCATCATCTGGAACGACCTGGCCTGCGGCGACCGCGAGGCCGCCGCCGTCCTGGTCGCCCTCAACTCCGTCTTCCAGGTCCTCGCCTTCGGCCTGCTGGGCTGGTTCTACCTCGACCTGCTCCCCGGCTGGCTCGGCCTGGGCAACGGCGAGGCCCTGGACATCTCCATGTGGGAGATCGCCCTCAACGTCGTCATCTTCCTCGGCATCCCGCTGGCGGCCGGCTTCCTCACCCGCCACCTGGGCGAGAGGAAGATGGGCCGCACCGGATACGAACAGCGCTTCCTGCCGAAGATCGGCCCCTGGGCCCTGTACGGCCTGCTGTTCACCATCGTCATCCTCTTCGCCCTCCAGGGAAAGACGATCACCTCCCAGCCCCTCGACGTCGCCCGCATCGCCCTGCCCCTGCTGGTCTACTTCGCGATCATGTTCTTCGGCACCTTCGCCCTGGGCAAGGCCATCGGCCTGGCCTACGAACGCACCACCACCCTGGCCTTCACCGCCGCGGGCAACAACTTCGAACTGGCCATCGCCGTCGCCATCGCCACCTTCGGCGTCACCTCCGGCCAGGCACTGTCCGGCGTCGTCGGCCCCCTCATCGAGGTCCCCGTCCTCATCGCCCTGGTCTACGTCGCCCTCGCCTGGCGCAAGAAGTTCACCACCCCCGCACCGGCCCGGGAGGGCTGACCTCCGCGCCGCGCCCCCTCCCTTCTTCGCCTCCTCCGGGGCGCCGCCGGTACGGCTCCTGCCCGTACCGGCGGCGGCCCTCGGGCGGTCTCCCGGCGCCTTCCCGGTGTCTCCGGCCGGGCAGGCCCCTGACACGGCAGTCGCCCGGCGGGACGACGGGCCACCCGGCGCCGGGGCACCGGAGGAGGCCCGGCCGGCCGAGCCGGGCGGCCGCCGGCTGTCCACCGAGGCCGGCACCGCCGGCACCGGCCGCGTCGTCGGCGTGTACGTCACCGAGGGCAGCGCCGCCTTCGGCTGGTTCGACTACCGGCGGGCGGACCCCGGCACCTGACCGCCCGTCGTCCCGGGCGCTCCGGGCTCCCCCGTCACCGCGGGCGGCGGGGGGCCGCCCGCGGTGACCACACCGTCCCGCAACTCGAACACCCGGTCGGCGCGGCGCAGCAGTTCGTCGTCGTGCGTGGTCAGCAGGACGGTGGCGCCCTCGCTGTCCACCACGGCGCGCAGCAGCTCCAGCACCGTCTCACGGGTCCGGGTGTCCAGCTGTCCCGTCGGCTCGTCCGCGATCAGCAGCGCGGGCCGGTTCGCCAGCGCGCGGGCTATCGCCACCCGCTGCTGCTGGCCTCCGGAGAGCTCTCCAGGCCGCTGGGCGGCGTGCTCCCGCAGTCCGACGAGGGAGAGCAGCAGTTCCACCCGCTCCTCGCGCTCGTGGCGGGGGACGCGGCGCAGCCGCAGCGGCACGCCCACGTTCTCGGCCGCGGTCAGCATGGGGATGAGGCCGAACGTCTGGAAGACGAAGCCGACGCGCTCGCGCCTGAGCTCCAGCAGCCGCCGCTCGTCGAGCCCGGCCAGGTCGACACCGTCCACGGTGACCCGGCCGGCATCGGGCCGGTCCAGGCCTCCGACCAGGTTCAGCAACGTGGTCTTCCCCGCGCCCGAACGCCCCCGCACGGCCACCAGCTCTCCCCGCGGGACCTCGAAGGTCACCCCGCGCAGAGCACGCACGGCCGCGGAGCCGCCGCCGTAGGTGCGCACCACGTCCCGGACGGCGACCATCGCCTCCGGTCCCGCCCCGTCCGCCGCGTGCCGTGCGGGCGCCCCGGTGCCGGTCACCGGCATGTGTCCGTCCCCTTCCGCGTCCTTCCGCGCCGCTTTCCCGGCGGCTGACCCGGTCGCCGTCCGCCTACGCATCCCGCGAGTCCTCCGGTGCGCTCTCCCGGGCCTCCCGGGCGTCGTCCCGGTGGACGGTGATGTGGTCCGGCCGGAGCGTGAGCCGGGCCCGGTCGCGGATCGCCAGCTTCTCGGCGAACTCGGCCGGCAACTGCAGCCGCCCGGCCCGGTCGACCGTGACGTACTCCTGGGTCACCACGGTCTCGGCGCCCTTCCCGTCACGGGTCGCACGGCGCAGCACCTCCGAGGAGGTCCGCCCGTCGCGGATGGCCACCGTACGGCGGACCGCCGAGGCGACCGCCGCGTCGTGCGTCACGATCAGCACGGTGGTGCCCAGCTCCTCGTTGACCGTCCGCAGGGCCGTGAGGACCTCCTCCGCCGCCCGTGAGTCCAGTTCACCGGTCGGCTCGTCCGCCAGCAGCAGCGCGGGGGCGTTGGCCAACGCCACGGCGACGGCGGTGCGCTGCCGTTCACCGCCCGACATCCGGTGCGGTACGCGGTCGTGGCAGTGGCCCACGCCGAGCAGGTCCAACAGGTCCCGTACCCGTGCGGCCCGCTGCCGCCGCCGTATCCGGCCGCCGCCCAGCCGCATCGGAAGCGCCACGTTCTGGGCCGCGGTGAGGAAGGGCAGGAGATTGCGGGCCGCCTGCTGCCAGACGAACCCCACCACCTCCCGCCGGTAGCGCAGCCGGGCCGCCGCGTCCATCGCCGTGAGGTCGAATCCGGCGACCGACGCGGTACCGGCCGACGGCACGTCGAGCCCGGCGAGGACGTTCAGCAGCGTGGACTTGCCACTGCCGGAGGCCCCGACGAGCGCGGTCAGCTCGCCCGTCCGCACCACCAGGTCCAGGCCCTGCAGGGCCTGGACCTCCACACCGCTCGCCGTGAAGATGCGCACCAGCCGGTCGCAGACGATCAGCGCGTCCGGGCCGCGCCCGTCCTCGCTCCGCTCCTCCGCGGCCCGCCGTTCCAGCTCGGCCAGGCTCACCGGCACCGTCGAACGGCTCATTCCCGCTCCCCCTTCCGCAACCGCCCGCCCTCCTCGCACGCGCCGCCCGGCCAGGCTTGCACGGCCGCCACCACGCAGGCCAGGGCGAGCAGGCCCGACGAGGGCCACAGCAGCGCCCCCGCGTCGGTCACCAGAGCCGCCCGCACGGTCTCCTCCCCGGCGGCGCGCGCCCGGGCCGTGAACGCCAGCGGGGTCAGGTCCACGGCGGGGCGCAGCAGCGCCACGGCCCCCAGCGCGGTCACCACTGCGCCCAGTACGCCCAGCGCCGCCGGGGGAAGCGTCTCGGCCCACACCAGGGCACGGCCCTGCCGCGGGTTCATCCCCACCGCCCGCAGCCGCGCCAGGGCGGTCCGGCGCTCGGCCGCCGACTGCAGCAGCCACAGCAGCAGCGCGAGCGCGGCGTAGCCCGCCCCGGCCACCGCGGCGGCCGACTGCGTCCGCCGGGTGCCCTCCCGCAGAGGGCCGGCGCCGTACTCGGCCTCCTGCCGGGAGCGCAGACTCACCGTCAGGCCGTCCGCCGTGCGGCGGACCGCGTCCGCCAGGGCCCGGCCGTCGAGCCCGGGGCCGCTCACCAGCAGCACGGTGGGGCGCGGCGGTGCGCCGCCGCGCCCCACGGGCAGCGCCGCAGCCGACACGACGGCGAACTCCCCGGTGACGGCGGGCGTCTCGGAGCGGACGGCGACGGCGCGGACGGTCGCGCGGCCGCCCGCGGTGTCGACGGCGGCCGTGCCCCTGTCCCCGAGAGCCTCGGCCAGGCCCGGGGAGACGACCGCGGGGAGCGGACCGGTGCCCGGGGCGCGGTCGAGCTTCCCGGCGGGGAAGGGCTCGCCGCCGTCGAGCCCGGTGCGGCCGGCCAGCCGCGCGTAGGAACGCGGATCGACGGCGACCAGCGCGAAGGCCGGTCCCCCGGTGCCCTCCGGCCGCTGCCCGTACTCGATCCGCACGGCGGCCGTCCCGTCCACCTCCGGCACCCGGCGGACCCGGTCCGCCAGGCCGCCGGGCAGGGCGTCCGACGCCTCCACCCGGGCATCGGCGCCCACCTCGGCCAGTGCCGCGCGGGCGCGGCTCTCGGCGACCCCGGTCAGCACCGCGCCGCCGAAGGCGGACACGGTCAGCCCGACCAGCACCGCCAGGAGCGGCAGCACCGACACGGCCGGGGCGCGGCCGAGCCGGATCAGCGCGAGGGGGAGGACCAGCCCCCGCGACCGGGCGGCCGGACGCGCGAGCGTCCGCAGCGGCAGCGGGTACGCCCGCAGCAGCACCAGCGCGGCCACCACCGCCAGCAGTACCGGTACGGCCGCGGCCAGCGGATCGGTACCGCCGGAAGCGGTGTCGGCCCGCCGGACCGCGGCCAGCCCTCCCACCGCCAGCACGACGACCGTGAACTCCGCGACCGCGCGGCGCCGGGTGGGACGGGCGGTCGCGACATCGCCGCGGACGTCCGGGCGCAGCCGGCGGTGGGCGGCCGCCGCCAGGACGGGCAGCGCCGCACACGCCACCGCGGCCACCACCGCGCCCGCCGCCAGCGACACCGGCAGCGCGCCCCGGGAGGCGGGCACCCACAGCAGGGCGCAGCCGGTGCCCACCGCGGCGGCGGGTACCGCGACGGCGGCCGTCTCCCCGAGCAGACCGAACCCGATGCCGGTCAGGCTCGCGCCCCGGGCCCGCAGCAGCACCAGCTCCGGTCGCCGTCCGGCGGCCGTGAGGACCGCGGCCGTCACCAGCACCACGGCCGCCGACGCGCCGACACCGGTGACGGCGGTCAGGGCGAGTGAGCGGGAGGTGCGGCGCTCCTCCTCGAACCCCTCCAGCAGGGCGATGAGTTCGTCGGCGGTGACATCGGTGCCGGACACCGGTGAGCGGTCCCGCACCTCCGCCTCGTCCGGCCCGGCGGACAGCGCGGCCAGCGCGGACCGCAGGGCCGGGACATCCGCCGCCGTGAGGCCGGCGGTGCGCACCGGATGGTGCCAGTAGGCCATGGCACCGCCGTTGCAGCGCAGCAGCACCGCGCGGGCCCCGCTGTCGATCAGTGCGGAGAAGTACCAGTACTGGTTCGGGGGCGGCACCGTGGCCGGCACGGTCCGCAGCTCGGGCTCCAGCAGGGCGGGCTCGGTCCGCCAGTGGTCGGCGTCCGGGTCGCGGGGGGCGACCAGTCCGCTGACGCGCACCGTGACCCGGGCGGCGGTGACGTCGGGGAAGTGGAAGGTGGAGCCGACCGCGAGGTTCATCACCTCGGCGGTGCGGGTGGTGACCACGGCCTCGACGGTGGTGCCGCGGACGTCCGGCGACGGCATCCGGCCGGAGACCAGCCTCAGCCGCGCGGCGTCGTCCTGCGGCCGGGTGTGGAGGGTCAACTGCGGGTGCAGGCCCGTGGGCCTGGGCAGCCCGTCGCCGCGGACCGCCACCGGACCGCTGTTGCGCAGCCCGTACACCGCCGCCTGCCGGTCCGGGACGAGCGGCGGGCGCGCGGTGTCCCACAGCGCCCGGGCCGTCTCCGCCAGCCGCGCCGGGGAGAGGAAGTCGCCGCCGGCCTCGGGCACCTCCCGGTGGGAGGCGGGGGCGGTGACCGTCACCGTACGCTCCTCCGGCTGCGCCCGGGCGAACGCCTGCCGCAGCGCGGCGTCCTCCTGGGCCGCCGTCTGCCGCGGTACGGCGGCCGCCAGGAAGGCGGTCACCCCCACCAGCAGGGCCAGTGCGAGGGCGCCGCCCGCCGACGCCCGCAACCGGGCGCGGACCCAGGGCACGGCCGCCCGCGGCCGCCCGGTCGCCGCCATGTCAGTCATCCCCTCCGCGCAGCGGGTCCGCCGGATTCGTGCGGCGCACGGCGGCGGCAGCGGCCATCACGGCGGGTACCGCCACCACGACGGCCGCCAGTACGGCGGGGAGCCCGCCGGGGAAGACCGTCTCCACCGCCGGCTCGGGCCGGTCCCCCCGCGGGGTCACGGCGGTCAGGGGCACGACGACACGGGCCAGTGCGGCTCCTGCCAGCACGCCCAGGCCGACGGCCGCCACCGCCAGGAAACCCTGCTCGACGGCGACCGAGGCGGCGATCCGCCGGCGTGGGGCGCCCAGAGCGCGCAGGACGGCGGTGTCGGCGGCGCGTTCGCGCAGGGCCCCGACCGTGACGGCCGCCACCCCGGACAGGGCGAGGACCGCGGCGGCGAGCCCGATGGCCGGCAGGGCCGAACGGGGACCGGCGGCCAGCGGGTCGGTGGCCAGTTCCCGGGCCACCTCGTCGCGGGCGAGCAGTGTCACGCCGTCCGGTCTGGCCCGCAGCGCCTCGGCCACCCGCCGGTCCTCGCCCGGCTCGGCGGCCAGCCACCACTCGCCGGGCCGTGCCCCCGGGGCGGACCGGGCGAGCAGGGCGTCCTGAAGACCGCGCAGGTCCATCAGCAGGGCACCTTCCTCTCCACCGCCGCCGTACAGGGGCGTGGTGGGCAGGCCGCGCACCGAGCCGGTGATACGGACCTCCAGCCGGGTCCCGGAGAGGTCGACCACGGTGGTGTCGCCGACCTCGGCCCCCTGAGCCCGCAGGAAGGCGTCGGTGGCGACGGCCGCCGGGCGCGGCCCGGGGCCGTCGGGGACGCCGGAGCGGACGGCGCGCAGGGTCAGTTCGCCGCCGAACCGGTCGCCGTACGGCCCGGGCGGCGGCTGCGCCCCGCTGCCGTAGCGCACGTCGGGCAGGGCCCCGTCCCGGACCGCGGCCGGGTTGCCGGCGCGGACGTCCACGTAGCCGCGCTCCGGCGCGGACCGGAAGTCCGGGTCGTCGACGCGGGCCCGTGCCTCCCAGCCGGTGCCCGGCGGCACGGGGACCGCCACTGTGCCGCCGCCGGCGGTCCCGGCCCGCAGCCCGGTGACGGTCAGCCGCAGATCGACCGGGTGCTCCGGCAGGGGATGGCCGGCCGTCAGCCGGGTCAGGCGCAGCGGACCCGCGGGCACTCCGGCGGGACCGGCCGCGGCGGCGAGGTCCGCCTCCAGCACGTGGGGTTCGCCGTCGGCGGGCAGTTCTCCCAGGAGGAAGGTGTGGGGGACGCCGTACCGGTCCCGGACGACGGCCCGCAACCGCTCCCGCGGTTCACCGGCGCCCGGCCCTTCCCCGGCCCGCAGCCGGGCGGTGACGAGCAGCCGACGGGCCCCGTCCGGCAGGACGCAGCCGGCGGGCGGCCGGTCCGCGGTACGCAGCGGGGCGAACAGCCGCTCCCCGGGCCGGTCCGCCAGGTCCCCGCGCAGCCGTACGACAGCGGCCGCCCGGCCGGTGTCCATCGCCAGCAGGGTCGCCGTGCGGTTCCCGGCGAGGAGCACCTGCTCCCGTACCACCGGGGTGGCGGCGGAGACCCCGGCCAGCCCGTCGTACACGCCCCCCTGACCGAACACCGGGGTCGACATCCCGGTGACCCGCAGATCGGCCCCCACCGCGTAGTCGGCCTGGTCCTGCCGGGACCGGTCCCAGCTCGCCCCCTGGCCCGCGGCGAGGGTGGCCGTCGCCACGGCCAGGACCCCCAGCAGCAGCGGCCCCGCGATCCGTCCGGTGCGCCGTGACAGCTGCCAGTGGGCGCCGGCCAGGACGATGCCGCGGCCCCGGCCCGCCGCCCACCGGCCGACCCGCGCCACCACCGGCAGCAGCCGGACCGCCAGCACCGCGCCGGCCAGCAGGCAGACCGCGGGAGCGGCGACGAGTACGGGGTCCACCCCGAGCGTCCCGTCGCCGCCCGGAGGCGCACCGCCGTCCGCGTGCCCCGCCAGCCTGGTGTAGGCGACCGCGGCGACGGCCAGCAGTCCCACGTCGGCCCCGGCCCGTACGGTGGCGCCGAGCACGGGGCGGCGTATCCGCGCGGCCCGCTCCCCCGCGTAGCTGCCGCCGCGGCGCAGGACCGGCGCGGTCAGCACCGCCGCGCACCCCAGGGCCACCGCGACGGCGACCGCCCAGGCCCGGCCGTCCGCCGCACCGGGGATCCGCATGTCACCGTGGGCCGGGAGACCGTGCCGCGCCATCAGCTCCGCCAGGGGGCCGGCCGACAGGGCGGCCACGGCCGCCGCGGGAGCCGAGAGCAGCAGCGCCTCGCCGGCGGTGAGGGCCGCGAGCCGTCGGCGGGTGCCGCCGCGCGCGGTGAGCAGGGCGTTCTCCCCGGAGCGCCGTTCGTTCAGCGCCCCGGCCAGCAGGACCGTCACGCATCCGGCGAGGACCGCCAGTTCGGCCGCGCCCACCAGCAGCGCCGACCGGCTCGCCAGCAGTGACCGCTCCGTCTCGGTCAGCAGGGCGGGAAGGCCGCTGGTGGCCCGGGTGATCCCCGGGGCGCCCTCGAGCCGGTCCACGGCGCGGCGCACGCCGGCCCCGAGCCGGTCGGTGCGGGCGGTGGTCACCGCCGAGAAGTCCGCCCGCGCCTGCCAGGCGGCGGCGGCCGGGGCGACCCGGCCGCCGGTGAACGCCGAGGTGCGGACGAGCAGCGGCCCGTAGGTGGTGAAGCCGAGCGTGCGGGCCCCCCGGCCGGCCAGCGGGTCGAGCCGCCAGTACGGATCGCTCCGGTCCGCCGGGCGGTAGACGCCCGTCACCAGGACCCGCAGCGGCGGGCCCTGGCTGCGGTCGGCGAGGGTCATCCGCTCGCCCGGGCGTACGCCCAGGACCCGGGCGACCGCCTCCGGCACCGCGACCGGGACGGCACCGGTGTCCCCCGCCGGACCGGGCCGGGCACCGGCGGTGAAGGACACCCGGGAGACGTCGAGGGTGGCCAGCAGGGTCAGCAGTGGATCGGCCGGGTCCCCGCCTGCCGGCCGCTCGCCGGAGGGCAGTTGGTAGGAACCCGACCGGACGGTGGAGGCGACGCGGACCGGCAGTCCGCCGAAGGCGTCCCGCGCGGTGTCGCGCACCAGCGCGTCCAACCGGGCCCGGTCGTCCGCGGCGGCGACGGTACCGGACTCCGCCTCCAGCAGCGCCCTGGCGGCCGACCGGTCCTGGAGCACCCGCCGCAGTCCCGCGTCGGCGACGGCGTCCCCGTACACCGCCGTCACGGTCAGCGCGCAGCAGGTGAGGGTGACGGTGAACAGCACCGCGACCACCAGCGACCGGTGCGCCCACGCCCGCCGGACGAGGAGTTCCCCCACGCCGCCCCCTGCTCCGTCTGTCCCGCTCGCCCGATTCCGGAAGCCGATCACCGTCCACCGGACGGGCGTACAGTCTCCCCGATCCGCACCGGGCGGGGAACCGCCCGGCGCCGGGGTCCTCCCGGACCGTCCGGACGACGCCGCGGCACCCGCGTCCGGGTCCGCGTCCGCCTCCCGCCGGCTGCCCCGGGCCGTACCGCGCTCCCCGGTCCGGACGGCGAGGCGGAGGACCGGTGCCTCGGCAGGTCACCGCGGCCGGCCGCGCCGTGGCGGCGCACCGCCGTGGAGTCCCCGGCGCCCCACCGGCATCCCCGTGGCGGCGAGCACGATCACGGGTACCGGTCGGATCCGGTCCAGGGCCGCCCGCGGGCCGGTGCCGCGGTCGGGATCGTCCGGGATCCGGGACCGCGCGGTCCGGCCGTCCCGCGCTGCGGCACACCGCCGGCCCGCCCGGCGCGGACTCCCGCCGCGGACACCGGGCGGGCCGGTGCCGCGGGCCCGCTCAGTCCCGTTCCGCCCGGTCCGGGCCGGCCCGGCGGTCTGCCAGCGCGTCGGCCACGGTGGCGTACAGCGGCAGTACGTCCACCAGGCGGGTGAGCTCCATGACCCGCCGGACCTCGGGCTGGAGACCGGCGAGCGCGAGACGCAGGCCCTCCTCGGAACGGTGCCGGAAGACCTCCACGAAGGCCCCCAGCCCACTGGAGTCGCAGAACGCCACCCGGGACAGGTCCAGGACCACCAGCGGCGTCCGCCGCAGTTCCTTCGACCTCAGGTGCCCCAGCAGCTGCGGCGAGGTGTGGTAGTCGAGGGGGCCGTCGACGGCGACGACGGTGTGCCCCTCGCCCGCGCGGGAGTCGAGGGTCAGGGTGGGACCGCTGGGGAGCGGTCCGGCGCCGGCCGGAACGGCGGGCGCGGCGGGCTCCGGCGGCCGGCGGGCCGGTGGTCTGTCCATGCTCGGTTCCGTACTCGGCGGTTCCATGCCCGACATGTCCGTTCTGTGCTCGGCGCCCGGGAGCGCCGGGGCGGATCGTCCGCCCTCCTCCGGACGGCGGGGCGACCCCGCGGTACCGCTCACGCGGCCACCTCCGCCCACACCACTTTGCCGCCCGCCACCCGGCGGGTCCCCCAGCGGGCCGCGATGGCGTCGACCAGGAAGATCCCCCGGTGCCCGAACTCCCCGGGCGCGGAGGTCACCAGCCGGGGCTCCTCGGAACTGCTGTCCGTGACCTCGAGCACGATCCTGTCCTCGGCGCGGCGCAGCTCCATGCGCAGCGGCGTCCTGGCGTGGCGTACGGCGTTGGCCACCAGTTCGTCCGCGATGAGCATCATGTCGGTCGCCAGCCGCCCCAGACCCCAGCCGTGCATGGTGTCGGACACCACCTGGCGGGCGACCGGGACCGCGTCGGACACCGGCGGGTACTCGCGGACGACCACGGCCCGGCCGTCCTCCTCCGCGGCGGCGGGCCGGTGGACGCAGAGCATGGCGATGTCGTCGTGCCGGCCGCCGCGGGTGAGGGCCTCCAGCCAGGAGTCGCAGTCGGCCTCGATCTCCCCGGTCGCCCCGGCCAGCAGCTCCCGCAGCTCCCCCAGCCCCGCGTCGATGGGCCGCTCCCGGCGCTCGACGAGGCCGTCGGTGTACAGCAGCAGCCGGGCACCGGGCGGGAACGGCACCTCCTGCTCCGTGTAACCGTGCCTGCCCACGCCCAGCGGCGGGCCGATCCGCTCGTCCAGGAGGCGCACCGCGCCGTACGCGTCGCGCAGTGCGGGCGGCAGATGACCGGCGACGGCCACCCGCAGCCGGCCGCGGTCCGCGTCCAGCGTCGCGTAGGCACAGGTGGTGATGCGTCCGGGGGCGATGTCGTCCACCAGGGTGCTGAGCTGCCGCAGCACCTCGGCCGGGGCGAGCCCGAGGGTCGCGTAGGCGCGGCAGGCGGTACGGATCTGCCCCATGACGGCCGCGGCCCGGATGCCCTTGCCCATCACGTCCCCGACGACCAGGGCCACCTCCCCGCCGGACAGGGGGATCAGGTCGACCCAGTCCCCGCCGGCCTCCGTGCCGCGGGTGGCGGGCAGATAGCGGGAGGCCCGCACGAGGCCCTCGACCTGGGGGAGCACCGGCAGCAGGTGCCGCTGCAGCTCGGTGGCGGCAGCGCGCTCCTGCCGGTACGTCCGCGCGTTCTGCAGCGCCACGGCGGTCTGCGCGGCCACCCCGGTGGCCAGCCGCTCGTGCCGCTCGGTGAACATGCCGGGTTCGGGGTGGCCGAAGAAGAAACCGCCCAGCACCTCGCCGCGGGAGACCACGGGGACGGCGAGATAGCTGCGGACCGGCAGGTGGCCCTCGGGCATGCCCCGGTACGGCGCGTTGCGGCCGTACCGCGGGTCGGCGGTGATGTCGTCGGAGCGCAGGACGCCCACACCGCGGAAGGTCGGCTCGAACACCTCGGTGTTGCGGGGCAGCGGGAAGCGGTCGAAGGCCGACCGGTCCTCCCCGGAGACCACGTACAGGCGGTAGGACTCCCCGGTCTCGCCCGTGACGTTGTAGAAGAAGGCGCCGAAGGCCGCCCCGGTCAGCCGGGTGGCGGCGTCGGAGGCGTGCTGCACCAGGAGGTCGAGGTCCAGCTCCGCGGCCAGGGCGTTCCCGACCTGCTGCAGGGTCTCGACGATGTCCGCCTCCTCCCGCAGCTGCTCCTCGCGCCGCTGCAGCTCCCGCTGCGAGTCGCGCAGTTCCCGCGCGGTGGCGCTCAGTTCCGCCACCAGCGTCTCCAGCCGCGCCGCCTGCCGCTGGACGGACTCCTCCAGCGCTCCGAGCAGCGCCTCCGTGGCGGCGGCACGCTCGCGCACCGGCTGCTCGCCGGTTCCGCCCGGCGGCTGAGGGCCACCGGGGATGAGCGCCATCCGGGTGCTCACGGCGACCGTGCGGAGCAGTTCGGCGGTCCGCGGGGGCAGCGGGACGCGGGAGAAGACGAGGACGGCGAACAGTTCGCCGTCCGGCAGCGGGCCGCCGAAGGCCAGGGCGGAGCGGATGCCGTACTCCGCGACGAACTCCCGGCCCCACAGCTCACGGGTACGGGCGTCGTCGGTGATCTGCAGGGCCTCGAACCGGTCGCGGGACGGCAGCGGGCCGCCGGCCCCCTCCCCCTGCTCCGGACCGCCGCCGGTGCCGATCCGCTCGATGAGCCGGGAGAGCAGCGGCACCTGCTGAAGGGCCTCCGGGGAGGACACCGGCAGGGCGAAGCGCTCGGCGCCGGTGTCCGGGTCCTGCCAGGGAGGGTAGGAGCCCCGGGAGGCGACCAGGGCCAGGCAGCGGGTGTCCGGCGCGGGAGGGCCCGTGCCCGGCCGGGCCGACCGGACCAGCGCCGCCGCGCGGTCCTCCGGGCCGAGTGCGTCCCAGCGCCGCGTCACGAACAGCCGCACCAGAGGGCAGACCCGGCGGCCCCCGGCGTCGGTCATGCCGCGGTACAGGAAGTCGGCCACGGTCTGCGCCGCCTCCTCCATGGACGCGGCCTCCCGGGCGGCCTTCCGCAGTTCCGCACCGCAGCGCACCATCTCGCTGAGGCTCAAGGCGGACAGGTCGAACCTGGCATCCCCCACAGTGTCACTTCCTGACAAGCGCTCCCGACAAGCGATCATGGCCCGAGAAACGCGGACGCAGGGAGAATATCCCGCTCCCGGCGATGCCCCACCGGTCGGGCTCTGTACCCGGGACTTCCCCGTTCACTCCTGACTCCCCCGGCGACTCCCCCGCTTTCCGCCGGGGGCGGACATACCGGCGGAGCGGACGTCCCGGCGGACGTGGCGGACCCGTTTCCTTCCGCCGCAGCCGGAAAACCGGACGGTACGGGATGAAAGGAGACAGAAGTGGCCGACATCTCGACTCAGGAGCTGGACGAGCTGTGGGGCGAGTTCCACACCGTGGTGAACATGACCTCGCGCGAGCTGAACGAGTGGCTCATGACCCGGTCCGCGGGAGAGACCACCGAGGAACTGCCGGACCAGGCGGGCACCCAGAACGGCCGCCGGGTACTGGAGATCCTCGGCAAGCGCCGGGTGGACCTCACCGACGACGACCTCCGCGTCATGCGCAAGGTCGTCGACACCGTCACCGCCGAGCGGGGCGCCGACATGGAGCCCACCGCGGGCCAGTCCAACTGGCGCCACCGGCTGATGACGCTCGGGCACGACCCGCTCAAACCGGCCGGGTAGCGTCCCCGCCCGGGTGGGGGCACCGCGGCGGCGCCCCCGCCCGCTGCCGGACACCCCGGCCCCGGCGAGCGCCCCGGCGCCCGGGAGCGGGCGGCCGCGCGGAGACGAGGACGGTCAGCCGAGCGCCGACCGGATCCGGCCGAGCCACTGCGTGCCCAGTTCGCGCCCGCCGGGGAGCCGGTCGTCCCGGTCCCAGCGCCATGTCGTGATCATCGCCAGTACGAGGATCCGGCATTCGCGCAGCAGGGCCCGGTCGGCCCCCGGGTAGTGCGCGCCGACTTCCTCGGGCGCGTGGGCGAGATCGAACTCGACAGGTCCCCGGCAGCATGTCTCGAGGTCGATGAAGAGCGGCCCGTTCCCCGTGCCGAGCACGTTGCCCGGATGCGGCTCACCGTGCAGCGGCTGCCCGGCGCCGCCGCGCTCGCCGATCGCCCGTCCCAGGCTTCGCAGCGTGTCGCCGAGCAGCTCCCGGTCCGCGTCGGCGAGGGCCGGGGTGCGGTCGGGGTCGGCCAGGAGGCGTCGGGCCTGCTCGACCCGGTCCGTGAAGTGCGGCACCGGGATGTCGAGTCCCCGCATGCCGACATGCAGCCGCTCAAGCGCGCGGGCGTAGTCGGCCGGCGAGATCTCCCGGGATGCCACGGGTCCGTGGTAGGTCCACAGGGTGACCGCGAAGCCGTCCCACTCATGGACGCGTGGCCCCACCCGGGGTTCGGGAGCGGCCACCGGGCACCCTGCTCCGGCGAGCCGCCGGGCGAGCTCGATCTCCAACCGCGCGGCCTGCTGCGCCACGGGCGCCACCCGGGCCACGACATCACAGGGCAGCAGACGCAGCGTGAGCCTGTTCGAGTCCTGGAGGACGATCGCGTCGTCGGCCGCCAGGCCGAGTGACGCGGCGGTCGACACGGCCGCGGCCATCGCACGTGGTACTTCCGACGCCCGCACCGCCGCCCGGCCCTCCCGTCGGGCACCGCACACGGCCTTCGGACGACGCCACCCGCGCACCGTACCAAGCCGGCGGCGGAGCCCGGCCGGCGGCCCGGCCCGGCCGGCCAGGTCGAGCAGCAGCCTCGCGGCCGTCTCCGCCCCGTCGGCGCGCTTCACTCAGAGGGCACGACCCGTCCCGGAGCCGGGAGTTTTTGCCCGTTCGTCTCCGTTCTGTGCACCGCTTGGCACACTTTTCTTGGTAAAACGGACCAGGAACGAGGGCGGCGCGGCTTCAGTCCTTCGAGCAGGAGTAGGCGTCGATGTCGGAGACGGCCGGCTTGTAGTGCTGCTCGAACTGCTTGTCCTCGTCGGCCAGTTTGGGGAAGTGGTTCCGGAAGGACCCCCGCCAGTGGGCGGAGGTGATGAACTCGCGCAGTTTCTCGGCGACCTGCCTGCACTCCTTCTCCCGGCCCTCCGGGATGCCGATTCCGTAGAGCTGGGGCGAGCCGATCTCCAGGCCCTTGACGACCTTGACGTCGTCGTGGACCTCCATGAACCCGTACAGGACGGCCTGGTCCGTCCAGACCGCATGGATGTTCCCCCTGCGCAACTGCCGGACGCAGTCGGAGTAGTCCTGCTCGGGCCGGATCGTCGCATCGGGCATCAGCCTGGCGAGCTGCTCCCGGGTCGAGGGCTTGGAGTTGTGGGTGTCGGAGGTGGAGCCCTGGACGGTGCAGATGATCTTTCCGTCGGTGTCCTTCAAGGACCTGATGGAGTCGTCGGCGGAGCGGACGAGCAGCCCCTGCCGGGTCTGGAAGTACGGTCCGGCGAAGTCGATCTCCTTGTCGCGGTCCGCGGTGATGGAGTAGGTGGCGATCACCAGATCGGCCGTGCTCTGGGCCAGGACCTTCTCGCGTTCCCTGGAGGGAACGTCGGTGAAGGCCATGCCCTCGAACTCCAGCTCCTGGCTGAGGAAGTGCGCCAGGTCGTTCTCGAAACCGGCCCGGTTCCGCGTGTTGTTGTCCTCTACGTTGAAGCCGGGCTGGTCGTACTTCACAGCGATGTTGACTCCCCTCCATCCGGACCGCTCCGGGGAAGGGGGCACCGGGACGGACGATTCCGAGGGGCGGTCGTCCGGGCTCTCGCCGGGGGTGCAGGCGGCCGTCAGCGTGAGCGCCCCACACAGCGCCGCGGCGGCGAGCCGGATCATCGATCTCATCATGACTCCCGTGGATCAGTGGTTCTCGAGGACGGCCTTCGTCACATGGAGCGAAAGCAGGCATCCGGATCTGGTCTTCAGCTCCACCTTCAGGTCGGCACGCCGCTCACTCCTGTCGAGGCCGATCAGCGCCTCCCGGCCGGGGCGGGTCTCCTGGTGTCCGTCGATCCCGGCCCCGGTGAGCCGCAGGGAACTGACGGGGGCGCACTGCCCGTTCCCCACTTCGTCGGCGCCGATGGTGAGGCGCAGCCGGTCGCGGGGCCGGGGCACCCGCACGGCGAGGTGGGCTACCGAGCCGTTCTCCATCCGTTCCGGACCGGCCTGCTGTCCCTTGACCGAGGTGAGCTTCACCCTGTCGGTCACGGTCAGGGAACGTGACTGCTCGACGTACCGCCAGACGAGCAGCGCACCCGACAGCACGACCACCAGCAGGCTCAGCGCGCTGACCAGCTGCCAGGCCGTGAAGGTGTCGCGCACCAGGCTGAACAGGGCGAAGACGAGCAGGACGATGCTGCCGATCGAGGCGATGACCGTGTGCACCGCCGACGCGCCGCCCGGGAGCAGCGTGACGGGGAGAACAGCCAGCACGATCGCCAGGACCACCAGGGAGACCACGGCCCACGGCGTCTGACGCATGATTTCGGCGAACTTCACACCAACCCCCCGTTGGTGCACCACTACTGTCGGTGCATGCTCATGATGACCCATCACTTCCGTCGCGGGGGAGGTTTTCCGTAACAACCGGAAATCCATGGAGTTCTTGCGACATGAACGTTCCGGGTGGCCGTCATGAACCCCCGGGGCGTCCGGTCACCCACAGGGGACCGTCCCCACGCGCCGGGCACGCACACTTCCGGGCGCGGCTGTGGCTGAATGCCAGAATCACGGCCGGGCGGTGGACGCCACCCCAGGCCGCCGGGAATCCCAAGCCGATGTCCCGCCCGCAGCAGGACTCCCCGGAGGCAGGTCCCTGATGCTCACCGGACTGGAAGCCCACGGCTTCAAGAACCTGCTGGAACTGGCCGTCGATTTCGACCCGTTCACCTGCATCGCCAGAGAGAACGGCACGGGGAAGTCCAACTGAGCTTCCCGCCTGCGGCCTCTGAGCGGCGCATGGCGAGTGGGCGAAGGAGATCGCGACTATGCGACCAAGGCGGACATTCTGCCGTATCTCGCCACTCCCTCTGGTGCACAGATCGTGATCGACTCGAAGGCGGCGTGAGAACTGCACCGGCAGCAGCCATGCACTGCGGGAGTCATCAACGACGGCCGATGACCCCACGTCGGCGGCCCGTGGCCGAGTGGCCCAGCAACCTCGCCTGCTCGCTCTTGAGCCACGTGAAGCGGTCGCGGACGTACTCCCGCAGTTCGTCGCCGGGATAGCGAATGACCGCCAGGTACTCCGTGCGGTCCCCTCGTTCCCAGCGCGCGGCGGTGATCTCGTAGCCGGAGGCGTGCGCGCACAGGTCGAGCAGGACCTGCGGCACCTCTTCCTCGATCAGGAGGTCGGCCTTGGTGACCACCACCTCCCGCATCGCCCGGATGCTGGGGATGAAGACGGTCGTCGTCCACGTACGCCACTCCGCCAGTTCCTCCTCCGTGGGAGGTGTGTCGTGGAGAGTGAAGTGACGGCCGTCGGAGCGCACGTGCTTCTCGTAGTAGGCCCGATAGATACGGGTGTTGACCTCCACCAGCGCGAACAGCGGTCCGTAGAACTCGCTGAGCTGCTTGTTGACGCGCTCCAGCCGGGCCTGCCTCTGCGACAGCCGCAGGCTGTTGAGGTAGGTCGCCAGGTAGCCGACGAACGCCAGCACGACGGTCACGATCAAGGTGGCCATGGCAGGCGATCGTAAGGGGCACAGAGCGCGGGTGCGTTGCACGAGGTCAGACGTCGGAGCTGGACGCCAGGCCGAGGAAGGACGCCCAGGCGCCCGGGGCGACCGTCAGGCCGGGCCGGGACATGTCCCTGGAGTCCCGCACGTGGACGTTGCCGGGGCAGTCGGTGACCCTCGACGCACCCGCCGCCCGTCCCGGTGCTGTAGCTGGACTTACGCCGGCTCATGGTGACCTCAGTGCACTCACCCGCCCCCCACCCGCGTCCCCCGGCCGCACGCCAGGGTGCCGACACTCGCGTCGTCAAGGTTCGGCAAAGCAACAGGCGGCGGTGTGCCCTGCCGCCGTGCCCTCATCACCCCTCTTCGCTCGGAGTTCCCGTGTTCCTTGCCCTACGCGACCTGCGCTTCGCCCGTGGTCGCTTCGCCCTGATGGGCGCGGTGGTCGCGCTCATCGCCGTACTGGGTGTGCTCCTGTCCGGGCTGGCCTCCGGACTGGCGGACGCCGGCATATCCGGTCTGCGCGCCCTGCCCGTGACCCACATGGCCTTCGACGAGGAGGCGACCAGCGAGCAGTTCTCCCGTTCCACCGTGGAGCGGGAGGACTGGCGGGCGTGGTCGGCGGCACCGGGCGTGGAGCGGGCGGAGCCGTTCGGGAACACCCTGGCCAACGCCCAGGTGACCGAGGGCGCCAAAAAGGGCGAGCAGGTCAATCTCGCCGTCTTCGGCATGGTGCCGGACTCCCCGCTGGCCCCGGACCCCACCGAGGGCGGGAGCCTGGCGGAGGGGAGCTCGGGCATCGTCATCACCCGGGAGATCACCGACCTGGGGGTGGAGATCGGGGACGTCCTCACAGCGGACAAGAGCGAGGTGCGGCTGACCGTCGTCGGCCTGGTCGACGAGACCGTCTCCTACGGTCACATCGGCGTCGCCTACACCGATCTCGACACCTGGCGCCACCTGCACTACGGCCTGCCGGGCAAGCTGCCCGAGGCCGCACGGCAGCAGGCCACGGCCGTCGCCCTGACCCTGGAGAACGGCGCCGACGCCTCGGCCGTGACGGCCGTGGAGAAGGCGACCGGCACCCGGGCCGACACCAAGGAGGCCGCCTACGGCGCGTCCCCGGGCTACACGGCGGAGTCGAGCACGATGACCCTGATCAAGGGATTCCTGTACGCCATCTCCGCGCTCGTCGTCGGCGCCTTCTTCACCGTCTGGACCGTGCAGCGCAAGCCCGAGATCGCCCTGTTGAAGGCGCTCGGCGCGCCCACCGAGTACGTGCTGCGCGACGCGCTCGCCCAGGTCGTCGCCGTCCTCGTCGGCGCGACGGCCGTCGGCACCGCCGTCGGCCTGGCGCTGGGGAGCGCGATGACCGGCAAGGCGCCGTTCTCCCTGTCCGCCCCGGCCGTCGCCACCTCCTCCGGGCTCCTCATCGGGTTCGGGACCGTGGGCGCCGTCGTCGCCGTCCGCCGTATCACCGCCGTCGATCCCCTGACCGCTCTGGGAGCCGCCCGATGACCACGTCCTCCACCGCCGCCGGCCACCGGGCCGACCCCGGGCGCCACGGACTCCGGCGGGCTGCTGCTGACCGGCGTCACCCTCACCCTGGGGGACGGCGACGCCTCCGTCACGGCCCTCGACCACGTCAGCCTGGCCGTCGCGGCCGGGGAGTTCGTCGCCGTCGTCGGCCCGTCGGGCGCCGGGAAGTCCAGCCTCCTCGCCGTCGCCGGGGGCCTCCAGCGGCCCGTCTCGGGCACGGTCCGCGTCGCCGGCACCGAACTGACCGCGCTGTCGGATAAGGAGCGCACCGCGGCCCGCCGCCGCCACATCGGCTTCGTCTTCCAGCAGTCCAACCTGCTGGCCTCCCTCACCGTCCGGGAACAGCTCCTGCTGCCCCTGCACATCGACGGGCGCCTCGACGGCGCGGCCCGGACCCGGGCCGACGAACTCGTCGAGGCGGTCGGGCTGACGCACCGCGCCGGTTCCCGGCCGCACCAGCTCTCCGGCGGCGAGCGCCAGCGCGCGGGGCTGGCCCGCGCGCTGATGACCTCCCCCGCCGTCCTGCTGGTGGACGAGCCCACCTCCGCGCTGGACCTGGTGCGTTCGGCCGAGGCCGTGCGGCTGATCACCGAGCAGACCCGTAAGCACGGCACGGCCACGGTCATGGTCACCCACGACACGGCGATAATGAACGCCGCCGACCGGGTGCACGAGATGGTCGACGGCCGCCTGTCCTGACCGGGGCCGTGGGCCGCGCGTACCGCTCCCTGCCCCGCCCGCCACCCCGGAGTCCGCCGCGCATGCCGAAGATCAACGCCTCCACCGTCGCCGAACACCGCGCCCGGCAGCGGGAGGCGCTGATCGGGGCGGCGATCGACCTCCTGGTGCACGAGGGCGCCGCCGCCGTCACCCCGGCGGCGGTCGGCGCCCGGGCGGGGCTGGCCCGCTCCAGCGTGTACCAGTACTTCGACTCCTCGGCGGCCCTGCTGGCGACCATCACCGAAGAGGCGTTCCGGCGCTCCAACGAGGCACTCGCCGCGGCCATGGCGGCGGCGAGCGGGCCGGTGGAACGCGTCGAGGCGTTCTTCCGGGAGAGCCTGCGGCTGGGCGCCGAGGGTGCGCACCGTCCGGCCGCCGCCCTCATGGGCGCCGGTCTGCCGCCCGCCTGCCAGGAACGGCTGATGGAACTCCACCTGGAGCAGGTGGAGCCGTTCCGTGCCGCCGTACGGGAGATCGGCGTCCCCGACCCCGCGCTCACTGCGGACCTGATCGCCGGGATGCTGCACACGGCCCTGGCCGCCGTGGAGCGTGGCGCCCCGCCGGGCACCGTGACCGACCGCACCCTCGACCTGGTGCGCCGCTGCCTGTCCCCGTCCGGCGGCACGGCCCACGACGGGCGGGAGACCGGCTGAGCCTCCCCGGCCCGCCGACTCCACGGCGGACCGGCACCGCGTGCTCAGCCGTCGGCGGCGGTGACGCGCACGTCGTCGACGCCCTCGTCCAGGAAGGCGGCCAGGGCCCGGGCCTCGGTGTGGACGGCGCCCCGCTCCGGGGCTGCCGGGGAGCGGAACGGGGTGACGCCGAGCCGCCCGTCGCGCACAGTCCGGACGCCGGCCACCCGTCCGTCAGCCGGGGACGCCGCCGGTGTCCGACGGGCGGGCGGCGGGGCGGAACTCGTAGGAGTACAGACCCCGGTCGCCACCCGCCACCAGTTCCCGGCCGTCGGGTGTCCAGGCGCAGTCCCGCAGCCGGTCGTCAACCCGCATCAGGGCGGCGAAGCGCCGCCGCAACCGGTCCCAGATCTGAAGGGTTCCTCCGCTGCGGCAGACGGCGAGCCAGGCGCCGTCTGGGGAGAACGCCAGCGCGGTCACCGAACCAACTCCTCTACCGAGGACTCCGACGGTGCCGCCACTCCTCCGTTCCCACACCCGTAGCGGTCCAATGCCATCGCCACCAGCGCCCCATAGACCATCCGAGGAGAACGCCAGTACCCGTATTCGACCATTGGGCTCACCAAGGACGGTGGTGACCTCACCGGATTCCCGGTCACATATCCGCAGTCTCCCCTCCTCGTCGTAGCCGACAGCCAAGGAGCCGTCCGGGAGGAATGCCGGTCTCCTTATCTGCCGAACGGCTATATCGAAATTGGCGGCGACCTCACCGGACGCCCAGTTCCATACACGGACTACTCGCCCCAGGCCAACAGTAACCAGCCATACCCCATCCGGAGAGAGCGCCAGCACCCTCTCCGTTTTCCACCCAGTGGCCCGCTCGAAGGTGTTAAGAACACGACCTTTCTCTCGATCCCAAACCCGCACTGTTCCATCTCTGGCGACTCCGATAATCCGCGCCCCGTCTGGAGTAACCGCCACTGCCCGCACCGGAACGAAGGGCCGGTCGCGAGTTGCGTCAGCCTCACCAACCGCCGGTGCCCAAATCCGCACCGTCCCATCCCAGGCGATAACGGCCAGACAGGTGTTGTCTGGTGAGAAGGCTGGCAATTGCACCGGAGCGGAAGGCATAGGAAGAACAGTGACGGACCTGCCCGTGATCCAATTCCAAACTCGCACCATTCTGCTTCCATCGACGGCGGCCAGCCAGTAGCTGTCTGGAGAGAAGACCAGCCCTCTTATTCTGCCGACGGGTCCATCGAGAGCTGCGGTGATCTCGCCCGTCCGCCGGTTCCAGATTCGCACTTCCTTGTTCCAAGCAGCGACAGCCAGCGATTCCCCATCCGGAGAAAACGCCAGCGCGGCAACTCTCTCCCCGACTCCGGCGGCGGGAAAGGGAGCAGGGCTGGGGTTGCCCCGTCGGTCCCAGAAATGCACCGCGCCATTCCGATCGACAGCAGCCAAGATCCCCCCATCCGGGGAGATAGTCAATGATCTGACATACACACCAAAAGCGGCAATTTGAGATTTCGCGTTCCGGTCCCAAAGGCGAACGACCTTGTCACCTTTGCCTGCGGTGGCTAACCAGGTGCCATCTGGAGCAATGGCCACCGCATCCACTTGTTTAGTGTGTCCAACCAAGACAGCGACATCATCACCGCTCCCCCAATTCCGGAGCCGCACCGTTCCATTCCGGTCGGCAACGGCCAGCCAGGTTCCATTCGGGGAGAATGCCGCCACTCTCCCTGATTTCTCGACCCTGTTGGCTTTATTGCGTCTGCGGGTGCTAACGAGAGCACCAGTGGCCCGATCCCAGATCCGTACCACCCCGTTAATGCTGCTGGTAAAAATCCGGTTTCCATCCGGGGAGAACGCCACGGCTGTCACCGAACTGGGGCCCGCAGCCAGAGTGCGAACAAGCGCCCGGGGAGGCAGGTCGGGCGGGGGCCAGTGGTTGACCAGGGCGGGGTGCTCCATCTGGTCCGGCTGGTTGCGCCGGGCCGTGACCTGGGCGTGCCAGCGGGGCAGCGGCTCCAGGCGGCTGTGCAGGACGGCGGTAAGGGCGTGGGCGGGGTCGGTGGGGGTGAGCAGGTGGGCGGCCCGGGCGAGGTCGCGGGCTCGGGCGGCGGCCTCATGGGTGGGAATGCGATCCAGGTCGGACCAGGGGGCGGAGGGGCCGCGCCGGTGCAGCCGGGCTTCGATCCAGCGGAGGTCGGCGGCGAGTGCCTCGGCCCGGACAGTGCGGTCCGCGGCCAGCAGGTGGGCGACGGCGTGGTCGAGGAGGTAGTCGTCGGTCAGTGTCCACCAGGCGGCGTGGAGCGCGGGGGTGAGGGGCTCGGCCGGGGGCAGGGCGGCCTCGACGGCATCCACCAGGGTGCCATGCAGGGCGGCCAGGCGGTCGGGGCCGAGTCCGGCGCGCAGGTAATCGCGGATGACGTCGTGCAGGGTGATCCGTCCGCCGTCGGCCGGGTCGAGGCCGAGCAGGGAGAGTCCGTGCAGGATGCGGCAGAGCTCCCGCGCCTCGTGCTCCGCCAGTCCCGCGGTGGCCCGCCACAGCTTCGCGACGAGGGGGACGGGGACCGCCTCGTCCTCGGCGAACACGCCCAGTTCGGCGAAGCGTTCGGGGCCGCCGGGCGGGAGGAGGCCGGTGGCCGCCTCCAGCGTGGCGCGTACCGCCGTGGCGCGCTGGGCGGGATCGTCCGGGTCCAGCGGTGTCCACGGGCCGTCCACCGCGGCCGGCCCACCGCGCCGCAGGCGCTCCAGCACGCCGGACGCGGCACCGGCCGGGGGCAGGCCGGCGGCAATCTCCTGGGCGATCAGACGGTTGGTCAGGCGCAGTAGCAGCGCCCAGCGGCCGGTGACCGTCAGCAGGGCCCGCACCGTCTCCTCGGGCAGGGAGGGCAGGCCGTGGGTGAGCACCTTCCGGGCCTGGGCGAGCGACATCTCGTCGACCGGGACGGACGCGTCGCCGGGGCCGCCGGGCAGGACCGCGGGAACGCGGGTGGTGATCAGGCGCACGCACCTGCTGCCCCCGGAGAGGAAGGGGGCGAGCTGCTCGGGCGTCCACACGTCGTCCAGGACGAGCAGGGTGCGGGGGCGGGCATCCAGCAGGCGCCCCAGGTGGGCGCCGGCCGTGTCCGGGTCGTCGAAGGCGGCGGTGTCGCCGGTGACGAACGCGGTGACCTCGGCGACCTTGGCGGCGATCGCGGCCCGTCCCCGCACCTCCCGACCCAGGGTGACCAGGTAGACCCGGCCGCGGAAGTGCCGCCGCACCCGGCGGTCGGCGCAGACCACCCGCGCCAGCGTCGTCTTGCCGAAGCCGCCCGCGCCGTGCAGGGTGGTGGTGATGCCCACCGTGCGGCGCCCGTCGCACACGGCGGCGACCACGCGGGCGCTCTCGGCGCGGTCCACCACCCAGCCGGGCACCTCGGGGGGCGGCGGGGGCGGCGGGTCGCCGTCCGGCACGGCGCCGGGACGGTCCTGGAACCACCACAGCGCCACCATACCCGCCACCAGGACGGCGGCGAGGAGACCGGTGGCAGGCCACGGATGCCGCCGCAGCACGTCCAGCACACCCGGCCAGCGCTCCTGCCCCGTTGCGGCATTGGCGGCCAGCGCGACCAGCAGACCCGCAGCGCTCACCACGACGGTCAGCGCCGCGATCCACGCGGCGCGCAGCCCGTTCCCCACCCGCACCCCCGCGTCTCGTCCCCCGGTCGCGGCCCGCTCCCGCCGCGTGAGGCTACCGCCCCGCACGCGCGCCTCGCGAACGGCCGCGGGCAGGGCCTTCCGGGACGGCAACCTCCGTCGCACAGGGGCGGTGCAGGGGCACGAGGGCCGGGGCGGGTGCTCAGGTGCCGGTCGCCGGGTCCCCCGGTGTGTTCTTCCCGTCCGGCGCGTCAGGGGTCGGCTGTCCCGGGCCCGCAGTGGGGGCGGTACGGATGAGCAGGTGCGCCTCGCGCATCCGTCCGTCCTCGGTGAACCGCCCGAAGAAGCAGACCTCGATCACGAGATCCTTGCCGCGCTGCCGCACGTGCAGGGTGTAGCGGGCGGCGATCCGGTCGCCGTCCGCGAGGGCCTCGTGCACCTCCATTCGGCTGCCGGGCCGGTTCTTGCGCACGGGACGGGTGTGCGCGATGAGCTTGTCGCGGTCGATCCGGTGTCCGTCGGCGACCTGGATGACGTCCGGAGTGTGGTAGCGGTCGACGATCAGCGCCGCGTCCTCGTCGCTCCGCAGCAGTTCCTCGGTGAAGGAGGTGTAGAAGTCGGCGATGAACCGCTTCGGATCGGTGCCGACACGTGGGCGCATGGCACTCCTGTTCAGTTGGCCCCTGCGATCTCTTACGACCTGTAAGACATGCGCCGCCCGGCAATTCTGACAAGGTGTAAGAGATGCCCTCCTCCCCGGTTCACAACCGCCGTGCCGACGCCCGCCGCAGCAGGGCCGCCATCCTGGACGCCGCCCTACGTGTTCTCGACGCCCGGCCCGACGCGAGCCTGGAGACGATCGCCGGTGCGGCGGGCGTGACCCGGCAGACCGTCTACGCCCACTTCCCCTCCCGGGAACGGCTGCTGCTGGCCGTCGCCGACCGGATCACCGAGGAGGTCGCCGCCGTGATGGACGCCGCCGACCCTCACACCGGGCCGGCCGCGGACGCCTTGCTGCGCCTGCTTGACGCAGCCGGCCGAGCGGCCCGCCGCCACCCCGCGCTGCTGCGGCAGATCAGCACACTCCTGGTCGGCCCGCAGGCCGACCGGGACCGGCACACACCCATCGCCGACCGGATCAGTGCGGTGCTCCGGCGCGGTCGGCAGACCGGGGAGTTCGACGACCGGCTCCCACTCGACTGGCTGGTCGCCGTCACCATCGGACTCGCCCACACCGCGGGCGAGGAACAGGACACCGGCCGCCTGTCCGCCCCGGAGGCGGAGCACGCCCTGCGCACCAGCGTGCTCCGCGTACTCGGCGCGGCCACCGGGGAAGGCGCCCTCCCCGGCCCCGGCGGGCACCGGGCCGGTGAACCGCGAGAAAGACCGGAGGAATAGCCTCCGCTCCATGTCCGGCCGCCCGGCACCAGGAGGCGGCCGGTGAGCACGGCAGGAGGAGACTCCCCATGGCGCAGCGCCCGTACGACCTGTTCATGTCCGCCTTCAACGACATCGAGGCGCACCTCCGGCAGAGCCTGTACCGGGAGGAGGACAGATACCAGGGTTTCCGGGCGATGCTCGACGAGTACCAGGCGAAGCGGGGCCGACGCCTGAACCCGAGGCAGTACCGGGAGCTCCTGCCGCTCGCGGAGCTCCGGAACGCCCTCACCCACGGCCGGCACCTGAACGACCAGCCGCTGGCGGAACCGACCGAGGCCGCCGTGGCGGCCGTACGGCGGCTCCGGGACGAACTCCTCGGCCCGAAGCTCGTGCTGGCCGCCCTCGGGCAGCGCGGCCGGCCGGTGACCGTGGCCCCCGGCGAGTCCGTGCGCCGGGTGCTGGAGAAGATGTACGAGAACGACTTCTCCCAGGTACCGGTGTACGACGGCAGCGCCTACGTCGGACTGCTGACGACGAACACGGTCGCCCGGTGGGTGGCCGACCAGATGCGGCGGCACGACGGCCTGGCCGAGGACGCCCCCGTGCAGGAGGCGCTCCGGTTCTCCGAGGGCATCGAGCGGGTCGAGCACCTGTCCCGCGGGACGACCGCCCCCGAGGTGGTCTGGCGGTTCGCCACCGCCGCCGAGGAGGGCAGGCCGCTGACCGCCGTCATCATCACCCACAACGGGAAACCCACCGAGGCGCCGCTGGGCATCGCCGTCGCCGACGACCTCGCGCGGCTGGCGGCGTAAGGCCCGCGCCGACGCGCGCGGTGGCCGCCACAGCTCCCGCCGCTGCGCGCGGGGGCGGCAGCGTGGGGACATGAACAGCGCACGGTCGTCCCCGACCGCTCCGGCCGGGCCCCCAGCGCCCCGACGGACCCGGCGGCATGGCGGACCCACCCGCCCGACGCGGGAGTTCGGCATGCGGTTCACCTCCGGCCCGCGCGGGGCACGGCCGGCCGGACGACCGGTCTCCCCCGGCTCGACGAGTCGGTCCGCTCCTACGCCCCCTGCCGGCGATCGCCGCCAGGGGCTCCACCGGCACCCGGCGGACGGGGGCGGTGCGGCGGGGATCCGCCGCCGGGGCTCAGCCGCCTTCCGGGAGGTCCCGCGGGTACGGGATGTCGAGCGCCGCCATCGTCCGGAGCAGCAGTCGGCGCAGTTCCCCCTGCTCCTTCCCGTCCAGCAGCGCCACCGCCCGCTCGTGCACCGGCTCCGTGCACGCCTTCGCGCGCTCCAGCAGCTCACGGCCCGCATCGGTGATCCGCACCTCGATGACCCTGCCGTGCGTCGGGTGCGGGCCGCGCAGGACCAGTTCCCGCTTCTCCAGCGACGCCAGCGAGGCGGACATCGCCTGGGGCGTCACTCCGGCACGCCGGCCGAGCTCCGCGCCGGACAGTCCGCCGGACTCCAGCGAGAGCTGGGCGAGGGCGGCCAGCTGCGCCTGCGTCAGGCCCAGCGGCCGCAGCGCCCGCTCGATCTGCTGGTTGAGCGTGTTCGACAGCATCCAGACCAGGTACGGAAACCTCGTGGTCGGTTGGACGGCCATCTCACCCTCCCCTTCGATCATGGCAACCCTATGCCATCCGCGTCCGGCGACCACACCGCATCGTGTAAAGTAATTTATAAAGTGCGTTACACAAAAACCGGAGAGAGCCACCCCCCACAGCTCGCGGGACCGGCTGCGGGAGCCCTGCCGCCCCCTCCGGCACAGCGGACGAACGGACAAGGAGCACCCCATGCCCCAGGCCTCGTACAGCACGGTCGTCGACGCCTCCTACGAGGAGGTCCGCGCCCTGCTCACCGACAAGATCGACCGGCCGCGCAAGTACGTGCCGGTGACCCGCAGCAGGATCCTGGAGCGGACCGGCGACCACCTCCTGCGCGAGATGTTCCAGCCCTTCCCGGTACCGCTGACCATCCGGGAGAGGATCCGCGAGATCCCGCTGGACGACGGCGTCGACGTGGTGTTCGAGCACGTCGACAACGCCACCTACACCGGCGCGTTCCACAACACGCTGCGCCGCGGACCCGACGGCGTGACGCTCGGGTACCGCATGGACTGGCGGCCCCGGTCGGGCACCGACCCCCTGCCGGACGAGGAGGCGGCCCGGATGATCCGCGAGGGCGTGCTCCACCTGAAGCACCTCGCCGAGCACCCCGTGCGGATCCCCGGCTGGGCAGCCGAGTTCTTCGGCGTGCTCGACGCGGCGGACACCGCCGCGCTGGGCGGGCTGCTCACCGAGGACTGCCGGTTCCGGCTCGGGGACGGGCCCGAGACCACCGGACGGGCCGCCGCCGTCGCCGCGGTCGAGACGGTGGCCCGCCGGCACGCCGCGGTACGGCACGACCACGTCGGCGTGACCGTCGTGGACGACCGCGCCTTCGTCAGCGGCTACGCCGAGTACACCGCCCACGACGGCGACACGCACCTGGTCCCCCGCCTCACCGAACTGCGGCGCCGCGACGGCAGGGTGTCCTCGGTGCTGGCGTTCGGCGGCGACTTCCCCGCCGGGCCCGGCCCGTACTGACCGGATTCGTCCACGCGGCTGACGCACCGGGTGGCGGGCGAGCCGTTTCCCTCACTGCTTGGCACACTTTTTCACGCGCCCGGCGGTGCCCGGCGGGCCGCGCCGCCGTGTCAGGCGCCCGTGCGCGGGTCCGGCACGGCGGTCTCGAACCACGCGGGGCCGTCCTCGGTCGCCCGGGCGATGCGGGTCAGCGCGAACTCGTCCAGCGGCGGGAGGGCGTCCGGCGCGAACCACGCCACGTCCAGGGACTCGTCGTCGTTGACCCGTGCCTGCCCGCCGACCGCGCGGCAGCGGAAGGCGATGTCCACGAACTGGCACACGTCCCCGTTGGGGTAGCGGACCGGGTCCAGGGTCTGCACCAGCAGCAGCCGCTCCGGTACGGCCCGCACGGCGGTCTCCTCGTACACCTCGCGGACCACGGCGTCGGCGGGCTGCTCACCGGGGTCGGGTATGCCGCCGATGATCGCCCAGCGCCCGGTGTCGGCCCGCCGTCCCAGCAGGATCCGGCCCCCGTCGTCGAGGACGACGGCGCTGACCCCGGGCAGGAAGAGCAACTGCCGCCCCGCACTCGCACGCAGTTCGCGGATGAAGTCGGGAATCGCCATGCGGTGAGCCTACGTGCCCCCTTCATGCCTTCGGGTGACCGGCCGGACACCGGTTGTCGACCCTTTTCGGCGCCGGCGCATACCCGCGGACGGGTCCCAGCGGCTACGGTGGCCTCCGAAGTCACGGCCCGCGCCGCCGCCCGGACACTCCCCGGCGGCCACCGCGGGACCGCCTGTATCGGGGGTTCGCAGACGATGGCGTCACCGGCGCTCGGAACAGTGTCCGTCGCACCGGAGCGGAACGGCTCACCGCATGCCGTGGGCACCGCGGTACTGAGCTGCTGGGTCGGCTGGGTCCTGATCTGCGCGGCGGGGCGGGACGCCCGCCCGGAGGGGCTGCTGCTCGCGGTGCTGGCGGTGACCGCCGGCTACGCCTGCGGGCGGATAGGTGGTTCCCTGCTCCCCGCCGCCCTGCCCGCCGGGGCGGCGGTGGCCGGACCGGTGATCGTACTGGCCTCCGGGTACTCCCCGCTGGGCGTCCCGTACGCCACCGGGCCGGACGGCCGGATGGGCGCCGACGCCGCCCTGCTGGCGCTCTCGGCGGGCGCGGCCTGCTGTGCGGCCCACTCCGCGCGGACCGGCCCGGCGCGCCGGCTGCTGCACCTGCTGGCCCTGGCGATCGCGGTGGCCGCACCGGTGCTCGGCTCGCCGGCCGGGGGCGCCGCGGCGTTCGGGGTGCTGCTGTTCTCCCTGACCGCGGGCCGGGCGCACCGCCGGCTTCCGGTGCTGGCCGTGCTGGCGGCGGTCGCGGCCGCCGCGTCGGCCGCCGTCTGGGTGGTGGCCGACGACACCGCGCCACCCGGGCTGCGTCCGGTGGAGAACGTGCTGGAGGACCGGCTCGGCACGTACCGGGTCGGGCTCTGGGAGGACGCGCTGGCGCTGGCGGCGGCGGACCCGGTGCGCGGGGCGGGTCCCGACCGGTTCGGCGAGCTGAGCCCGACCGCGGCCCAGGACCCGGCGGCGGACGGCAAGCCGCACTCGGCGCCGCTGCAACTGGCGGCCGAGCAGGGACTGCCCGGGGTGCTGCTGCTGGGCGGCGCCTTCGGCTGGCTGCTGCTGGCGCTGTACCGGTCCCCGCGGCCGACACCGGCGGTGCTGGTGGCGGGGGCCTCGCTCACCGCGCTGGCCGTGCTGGCGAGCGCGGGCAACGCGCTGAGCTTCAACCAGGTCACCGTGGGCGCGGGCCTGCTGGCGGGGGTGGCGACGGCCCACCGGCCGTCCGAGGGCGGACTGCCGTGAACGGCTTCTCCCCGGCTTCCCTGCCTCCCCCGCTCGCCCCGCTCCCTGCCGCTACTCCGCCACCTCGGCCGGTGTCCGCCCGGACCCGTCCGCCGTCCCGTCCGCCGCGGCCAGCAGTCTGCCCTCGGCGTAGCGGTGCGCGGGGGCGGTCAGCGCCGCCGGACGGCCGCTGAGCAGGACGGCCAGGCTCCCGGTGGCGGGGGCGGCCGGAGCCGGTTCCGCGCCGATCCGGCGCAGCGCCTGGGCGGCGACCGCGGCGGCCGAGCCGTACAGGGCGGGCTCCGGGCCGAACGCGCCGGGGGGCCCCACGGCGGTGCGGATGCGGTCGGCGACCAGCTCGTAGTGGGTGCAGCCCAGCACCACGGCCCGCACGCCGGCCGGGGTGAGCCGGGCGGCCGCGGCCACGGCCGCGTCGATCAGCGACTCGTCCGCGCGCTCCACGGCGTCGGCCAGGCCGTGGCAGGGCACCTCGGTGATCTCGGTGCCGTTGCCGTACTCGGCGATGAGGCGGCGCTGGTAGGGGCTGCCGGTGGTGGCGGGGGTGGCCCAGACGGCGACGGAGCCGCCCGCCGCGGCGGCGGGCTTGACGGCGGGCACGGTGCCCACGACCGGGACGGCCGGCTCCAGCTCGGCGCGGAGCACCGGCAGGGCGTGCACGGAGGCGGTGTTGCAGGCGACGATCAGCGCGTCGGGCGACAGCGCGGCAGCCGCCCGCGCGCAGGCCAGGGCACGGGCGGTGATGTCCTCGGTGGTCCGCGGCCCCCAGGGCATGCCGTCGGGGTCGCTGGACAGCACCAGGTCGGCGTCGGGCCTGGCCCGGCGTACCGCGGCGGCGGCGGCCAGCAGCCCGAGGCCGGAGTCCACAAGCGCGATCTTCACGGGGAACAGGGTACGGGCAGCGGCTTCCCGGACCGCCCGCGGGAGTCCGGACGGGTACCGGCTCCGGCGGACGGCCCGCGGGGCCCGGAGTGCGTCACTTGCGGCCCGGGGTCCACTGCATGCCCCAGCCGTAGGCGTGGTCCACCGTGCGCTGCGGACTCACTCCCCGCTCGGGGATCAGGTAGCGCGCCTCGCGCTGGACGACGAGGTCGCCGCCGTTGTTGGTGATCAGGGCCAGCGCGCAGACGGTCGAGGGGACGGTGCACTCGTCGAGGGAGAAGTCGACGGGCGCTCCGTGCTGCGGGGTGAGCGTCACGGTGGCGTTGAGGCCCGCGAAGCTGCGGGCGCCCTCGTAGATCGTGACGAAGACCAGGACGCGCCGGAAGGCCTCCTTGTGGTCGAGGTTGATGGTGAGGTTCTCACCGGCCTCGACGGCACCGGTGCGGTCGTCGCCGTCGAGGAGGATGTACGGCGGCCGGTGGAGGGCGCCGAAGGCGTTGCCGAGCGCCTGGATGACGCCCTTGCTGCCGTCGGCGAGCTCGTACAGGGCGCACAGGTCCAGATCGAGGTCGGCGTGCATGGCCATGGCCCGGCCGAGTTTGGCGCCCCAGCCCTTGAACTGCTTGTGCACCTGCCAGTTGAGGTTGACCCGCATCGCACCGGAGGTGCCGCCCTGCTTGGCGAGGGAGATCCTCGGCGCCTCCTTGGTCAGGGTGACCTTGGTCAGCCGCACGGGCTGCGGAGGTGCGGGAGGGGCTGGTGCCGCGGGGGGCGCGGGGGGCGCCGGAGGCGGCACCGGGGGTGCGGGCGCGGCGGCCGGGGGTGCGGGCGGCGCCGGCGCCGGGTCCCGCGGTTCGTCGACGGTGATGCCGAAGTCGGTGGCGAGGCCGGCCAGTCCGCTGTCGTAGCCCTGCCCGACGGCCCGGAACTTCCAGGCGCCCTGCCGCCGGTACAGCTCGCCCAGGACGAAGGCCGTCTCGACGGTGGCGTCCCGGCTGTCGAAGCGGGCCAGTTCGGCTCCGCTGCCCGCGTCGACCACCCGTACGTACAGGCCGGGCACCCGGCCGAAGGTGCCGCCGTCCGCGGAGGCGGCGACGACGACCGTCTCGACGGCCGGCTCCACCCGCGCCAGGTCCACGGCGAGGGTGTCGGTGACGGCGCCGCCGGCCCCCTCCGCGGGCACGGACCGCTTGCCCTCGTGGCGCACGGCGCCGGAGGCGTGTCCGGGCTGGTTGTAGAAGACGAGGTCGCCGTCCGAACGGACCCGTCCCGAGACCAGCAACAGCGCGGAGGCGTCCACGTCCGGTACGCCCGGCTCGCTGCGCCATCCCACCTCGACCCGTACGGCCTCCGCCCCGACCGGGACGTTGGTGCCTTTGAGCATGCTCATGCTTCCCCCTCGCTGCCGGGCCCTCGCGCACTTCGGACGCTCTGCCGAGCCACAACTTATTGCACCCGGCTCTGCCCCCGGGGACGTCACGGCGGGAAACGGAGGCGGGGGGCGGGGCAGGACGGCGGACGGGACCGCCGGCAGGGGCGGAGGAGGAGGCCGGGGGCAGACGGGGAAGGACGGGGAAGGACGGGGAAAGAGGGCAGGAGGAGCCGGACGGGGACGGGAGAGCCCGCAGAGGAAGCGGAAGGGGACCGCCGTTTTCCGCGGAGGCCGTTCCCGCCTCCCGGCCCACGGGCGGGATGGGTGCTCAAATCCCCCTTTGTCCACAGCGGCGGCTCATGACCCCGGAGAACCCGGGAAATGACCTTCCTAACGGTCTCCCCAACTGGCACATCGTGGGCTTAACTTATGAGTATGACGTCCCCCCGCAGCACCTACGGCGGCGGTTACTACTCCACGCCGTCCTTCGCTGACACCCCGATCTACGACAGCCTGGTCGCCGAGCGGGGTAAACCTCAGATCGCGCCCATCCGGGTCCCGTCGTCCCCGTACGAGACCCCGGACTACCTGCCCGCCCTCCCGGCCGCGCTGCCCGCGCTGCCGTCCGGGCCCTCCGGCTACCAGCCGCAGGCGGCGGCACCGCCGCGGGGTTACCAGCAGGCTCCGGCCTACCAGCAGCCCGCGCCCGTCCAGCAGCCCGCCCCGCTGCAGCAGGCGCCCGCGCCGTACATCCCGCAGCAGGCCGGCGCGCCGCGGGGCGGTTACGGCTACCCGAACCAGCAGCAGCCGCAGATGCGTCCGGTCGCCCCGCGTCCGGTGCCGCCGCGGCAGATGCCCGCTCCCGCCTCCGCCCCGGCCCCGTACCCGGGGTCCTACGAGGAGCAGCCGTACGGCCACCCGTACCAGGGGCGTGGTTACTGACCCGACTGTCCGACCCGGGTGGCAGGGTGGTCGTATGACCATGCCTGTGCTGGCCGCACTCGTCCGCTACCCGGTGAAGTCGCTCGCGGGTGCCGACACCGCCCGTGCCGCTGTGGAGCCCTGGGGACTGTCGGGGGACCGTCGCTGGATGGTGACCGGCCCGGACGGCACGCTGCTCACCCAGCGGGAGCACCCGCGTCTGGCGCTGGCCGCCGCCGAGCCGCTGCCCGGCGGCGGCCTCCGGCTGTCCGGCCCGGGGATGCCGCCGCTGACCGTCGAGGTGCCGGATCCGGCCACCGGCACGGTCGTGGCGCGGATGTGGCGCACCAAGGTGGAGGTGGTGGAGGCGGCGCCCGGCGCCCACACCTGGCTGACGGCGTATCTGGGCACCGGGGCACGGCTGGTCCACCTCGACGCGCCCGGGCACCGGCGCCCGGTCGATCCGGAGTACAGCCGCCCCGGCGAGACGGTGAACCTCGCCGACGAGTTCCCGCTGCTGCTGACCACGGCGTCCTCGCTGGAGGCGCTCAACCTGCTGATAGCTCAGGGGGACCACCCGGACGAGGGCCCGCTCCCGATGAACCGCTTCCGGCCCAACGCCGTCGTCGAGGGCACCCCGCCGTGGGCCGAGGACGGCTGGCGGCGGGTGCGGATCGGCGAGGTATCCTTCCGGGTCGTCAAGCCCTGCGCCCGCTGCGTGGTGACCACCACCGACCAGACCACCGGCGAGCGCGGCAAGGAACCGCTGCGCACCCTGGCGCGGCACCGCCGCTTCGGGGACGCGCTGGTCTTCGGGCAGAAGCTGATCCCCGAGCACACCGGCGTCCTGCGCACGGGGGATCCCTTCGAGGTCCTCGGCTGACATCCACAAAGCGTCCGTCCGCGGGCCCGAGGCGGTACGACGGGCGGCGGACGTCCGGCGCACGCCGGGACCTGCCGGGACGCCGCCCGCGGCCTGCCCGCCGTCAGGCAGGCCGCGCCGCGTCCCTGCCGTACCACCCGGCTCCTCCGGGAGGGCGCCGCTCCGCGCCCCGCTCCCGGGCGTCGCGCCGCCCGCGGGGACAGCCGCTCGGCGCCCGCCTCCGGCACCGGCCGTGGAGTGAGCACGCCGGCCACCGTGCCGCCGCCGGCGGTGCCACGGCAACAGGAGGACCGGCACGGTGTGTCGCACGGGGGCGCGCACTCCCGCGCGCGACACACCGCGGCACCACCGGCGGGACGGACACCGGCGGAGGGCGTGGGGCGGGCCATCCGGGGCGTACGGGTGTGACACACCGGTCAACGGGGACACGCCCCCTGAGGCACCGCTCGCACCCGCCCCGGCGCGGGTGCCGGTGCGGGTCACGGCGGAAGGCGGCCCGGTGGGCCCCGCTCCCCGCCCGGGGAGGAGGGTTCCGGGCCCGAAGGCGCGGTCCGGTCCGAACCGGCCTTCCCCGGAGCGGCGGGAGACCACCACGGGCCGAGAAGCGATCCCCCACCAGGAGACCGATGGAGACGCAGCGAAAGCTCACCGACCGCGAGTGCGCGGAGCTGGACGCCCACTGGCGCGCGCTCAACTACCTGGCCGCCGGCCAGCTCTATCTGCGCGGCAACCCGCTGCTGCGCGAGGAGCTGCGGCCCGAGCACGTCAAGCCGCGGCTGCTGGGCCACTGGGGCACCTGCCCGGGGCTCGCCCTCGTCCACACCCACCTGAACCGGGTGATCTCGGCCCGTGACCTGGACGCGCTGTGCGTGTGGGGGCCCGGGCACGGCGCGCCCGCGGTGCTGGCCGGAAGCTGGCTGGAGGGCACCTTCGGGGAGCGGTGGCCGGACATGGGACGGGACGAGGCCGGGATGGCGCGGCTGTTCGAGCAGTTCTCCTTCCCCGGCGGGCTGCCCAGCCACACGGCCCCGGAGGTGCCCGGTTCGATCCAGGAGGGCGGTGAGCTGGGGTACGCGCTCGCGCACGCCTACGGGGCCGCCCTGGACAACCCGGACCTGCTGGCCGTCTGCGTCATTGGGGACGGCGAGGCCGAGACGGGCCCGCTGGCCGCCTCCTGGCACGCGAACAAGTTCCTGGATCCGGTGCACGACGGTGCGGTGCTGCCCGTTCTGCACCTCAACGGCTACAAGATCGCCAACCCGACCGTGCTCGCCCGGCTCCCCGAGGAGGAGCTGGACGCCCTGCTGCGCGGCTACGGGCACGAGCCGCTGCACGTGACGGCCGAGCCGGACACCCCGCCGCACCGGGTGCACCGCGCGCTGGCCGCCGCCCTGGACGAGGCCCTGGAGCGGATCGCCGCGGCGCGGCGGGCGGCCCGGGCGGGCGGCGGCACCGGGCGGCCGCGCTGGCCGGTGCTCGTACTGCGCACCCCCAAGGGCTGGACCGGTCCGCACGAGCTGGACGGCGAGCCGGTGGAGGACACCTGGCGCTCCCACCAGATTCCGCTGGCCGGGGCACGGGAGGACCCGGAACGGCTGCGCGCGCTGGAGCGGTGGCTGCGTTCGTACCGGCCCGACGAGCTGTTCGACGAGCGGGGCCGTCCCCGTCCCGAGGTGCTGGCCTGCGTGCCGCGCGGGGACCGGCGGCTGGGGGCGAACCCGCACGCCGACGGCGGGCGGCTGCGGCGGTCCCTGCCGCTGCCCGGCCCGGAGCCCTTCGCGGTGCCGGTGGAACGGCCGGGCGCCTCCTCCCACGAGCCGACGCGGGTACTGGGCGGGATGCTGCGCCGGATCCTGGAGGACACCGAGGAGCGGCGCGACTTCCGGGTGATGGCGCCCGACGAGGCCGAGTCCAACCACCTGGGGGAGGTCTTCGCCGTCACCGACCGCGCCTGGCAGGGGGAGACGCTGCCGACGGACCGCCACCTGGGGCCGCACGGCCGGGTGATGGAGGTGCTCTCGGAGCATCTGTGCGAGGGCTGGCTGGAGGGCTACACGCTCACCGGGCGGCACGGCCTGTTCAGCTCCTACGAGGGGTTCGCCCCCGTCGTCGCCAGCATGGTCACCCAGCACGCCAAGTGGCTGCAGAGCGCCCGCCAGGTGCCCTGGCGGGCCCCCGTGCCCGGCCTCAACCTCCTGCTGACCTCGCACGCCTGGCGGCAGGACCACAACGGCTTCTCGCACCAGGACCCCGGTTTCGTCGACCACGTCCTCAACAAGAGCCCGGACGTGGTGCGCGTCTACCTGCCGCCGGACACCAACACCCTGCTGTGCGTCGCCGACCACGTCCTGCGCACCACCGACACCGTCAACGTCGTCGTCGCGGGCAAGCAGGCCTGCTTCGACTGGCTCGGGCCCGAGCAGGCCCGGGCCCACTGCGCGCGCGGGGCGGGCATCTGGGAGTGGGCCGGGACCGAGCGCCCGGGCCGGGAGCCGGACGTGGTGCTGGCCTGCGCCGGCGACGTGCCGACCCAGGAGACGCTGGCCGCCGCCGCGCTGCTGCGCGAGCAGTTGCCGGAGCTGGCGGTGCGCGTGGTGAACGTGGTGGACCTGGCCCGGCTGA
Organism: Streptomyces rubellus; assembly: GCF_036323805.1. Taxonomy (NCBI): domain Bacteria; kingdom Bacillati; phylum Actinomycetota; class Actinomycetes; order Kitasatosporales; family Streptomycetaceae; genus Streptomyces; species Streptomyces rubellus. The sequence continues at coordinate 169,865 of NZ_JAZDCX010000011.1, read as the reverse complement.
TGCCGCGCCAGGACCACCCGCACGGGCTGCCGGACGCGGAGTTCGAGGCGGTCTTCACCCGCGACAGGCCGGTGGTCTTCGCCTACCACGGCTATCCGTGGCTGATCCACCGGCTCGCCCACCGCACCGGTGTGCACGACCGGTTCCATGTCCGCGGCTACCGGGAGAGCGGGGCGACCACCACCCCGTTCGACATGGTGCTCCGCAACGGCCTGGACCGCTACCGGCTGGCCATGGACGTCGTCGACCGGGTGCCGGGCCTGGCGGCCCGGGCGGCGGGTGTGCGCCAGCGGATGCAGGACGTGCGCCACCGGCACCACGGCTGGATCCGCGCGCACGGCACCGATCTGCCCGAGGTGGCCGACTGGAGCTGGCCGGGTTCCTGACGGTCCGCCGGCCCGGCCGCCCGCGGCTTTTCCCTTCCCCGCCGTCTCCCCGGCCGCTCCCCGCCGCTTATCCACCGCCCGGGGGCCACCGTGGAGCGGCCGGGGGCCGCTACCCTCGGACCTGCGGAGGGAACCGGACCCGCGGGTGCGTACCCGGCCCCGCGGCGGCGCTCTCCCCCGGCCACCCACCCGCCACCGCGCGTTCCCGTGCGGACGGGTGCGGACGGGCGCGGACGGGCGCGGACGGCAGGAGACAAGGGGGGGGTGGGGCCCGTGCGGGCGATCACCGGGCTGTGGCGCCGGCGGCGCGGCCCGCTGCACCGGGGCGTCGGCCGGGCCGAGGGCAGGCTGGCGCTGGCCGCCGTGCTGCTGATCGTCCTGGCCGTACCGGCCGCCGCCGGGTGGGGCGGCCGGGCCGCGCACGAGGCGCTGGCCGAGACCGCGCGCGAGCAACACCGGGAGCGGCTGCAGGTATGGGCGACGGTGGACCCGTCCGTCGCGCGGCCGGTCCCCGGCGACGGACCGGAGGCCGGGCACCCGGTGGCCGTCACCTGGACGGCGCCCGACGGCCGCGCCCACGCGGGCACGGTCACCGCCGACCGGGCGGCCGGGCCCGGGGAACGGCTGCGCATCTGGATCGACTCCCGGGGCCGGCCCACCACGGGCCCCATGGACCCGACCGCCGTCGCCACGCACACCGTCCTCGCCGGGATCGGCGCGGGCGGCGCCGCGGCCGGAGCGGTGGAGCTCCTGCGGCGGCTGGCGCTGCGGCGGCTGCGGGCCCGGCGCCTCGCCCGCTGGGACGAGGAGTGGGCCCGCACCGATCCCGGCCGGGGGTGCGCCGGCCACGCCGGCTGAGCCCTCTCCCGGCGGATGCCGCACCGGGCCGCCCGGGATCCGGCAGGAGGGCGGACCGGTCATCCCATCGGTCCGGTACACGCTACGGTGGTGCATCCGGCAGACGGCAGCACGATCGACGTTCGCACGAGGTTTGGGGCAAGGCTGTTCATGACAGAGGGCTCGGTCCAGGTGACGTACACCGGCACATCGCGGTGGCGGCGCCGCACGGGCGACTACGCCTCCCTCTCCGCCGCCCTGCAGGCCGCGGGCGACGGTGACGTACTGACCGTCTCCCCCGGCACCTACCGCGAGAACCTGGTGATCGAACGCGCCGTCACCCTGCGCGGCCCCGAGCGCGCGGCCGGCGGCTCGGTGCGGATCGCCCCGGCCGACGGGGTGGCCCTGACCGTGCGCGCCACCGCGGTCGTGAAGGACCTGCAGATCGAGGGGCAGGACGCGGCGGCGCCCGCGGTGCTGGTCGAGGACTGCGTCGCGGAGCTGTCCGGGCTGCGGGTGGTGACGCGCTCGGCCGCCGGTGTCGAGGTGCGTGCCGGTGCCCGGCCGACCCTGCGCCGCTGCACCGTGGACAACCCGGCGGGGTTGGGCATCAGCGTCGGCGGCGGCGCGGGCGGGCTGTTCGAGGAGTGCGAGATCGTCGCGGCCGGACAGTCCGGGATCGCGGTGCACGACGGCGCCTCCCCCCGGCTGGAGCGCTGCCGGGTCCACCACGCCTCGGGCGCCGGGCTGTCGCTGGCCGGGGAGGGCAGCACGGTGGAGGCCGTCGGCTGCGAGCTGTACGAGATCAAGGGGGCCGGGGTGCGGGTCGCCTCCCGCGCCTCGGGGCACCTCACCGACTGCCGGGTGCACCGCACCTCCGCCGACGGCGTCACCCTCGACACCGACGCCGTACTCACCCTCGCCGACTGCGAGATCCACGACATCCCGGAGAACGCGGTCGACCTGCGCTCCCGCTCGGTGCTGACGCTGACCCGCTCCACGGTGCGCCGCTTCGGCCGCAACGGCCTGTCGGTGTGGGACCCGGGCACCCGGGTGGACGCCAACCGGTGCGAGATCAGGGAGAGCACCGGCGACTACCCGGCGGTGTGGGTCAGCGACGGCGCCTCGGCGGTGCTGGACTCCTGCCGGGTGCAGGACGTGCCGGACGCGTTGTTCGTCCTGGACCGGGGGTCGCGGGCCGACGTCCTGGACAGCGATCTGGCGCAGGTGCGCAACACCGCGGTGTCGGTGAGCGACGGCGGGACGGTGGAGCTGGACGACTGCCGCATCCGCCAGGCCGCGACCGGCGCCTGGTTCCGCGACCACGGCAGCGGCGGAACGCTGGCGAGCTGCACGATCGACGACGCGGGGACGGGCGTGATCGTCACCAAGGGCGCCGACCCCCAGGTCGAGCAGTGCACCGTGACCGGGCCGGCCGAGGCGGGCTTCTACGTCTCCGCCGAGGGCCGGGGCACCTTCACCGGCTGCCGGGTGACCAATTCCCGGGGGTACGGCTTCCACGTGATCGACGGCTGCCGGGCCACGCTGCGCCGCTGCCGCACCGAGCGCTGTGCGCGCGGCGGTTACGAGTTCGCCGACGAGGGAGCCGTCGTCGAGGACTGCACCAGCGACGAGAGCGCCGCGCCGGCCGTTCCCGAACCCGCCCCCGTCGTCCGGAACACCGGCCTGCTCGGCGGCATACCCCAGCAGTCGGCCGCTCCGCCCGCCGTCCCGTCCGGCACTTCCTCCGGCCCGGACGCCGGTGCCGGGGAGGCCGCCGGGAAGCCCGCGCGGCCGGCGAAGGAGGTGCTGGGCGAACTCGACGCGCTGGTGGGGCTGGAGAGCGTCAAACGGGAGGTGCGGGCCCTCACCGACATGATCGAGGTGGGTCGCAGGCGCCGCGAGGCCGGGCTCAAGGCCGCCTCGGTGCGCAGGCATCTGGTGTTCACCGGCTCCCCCGGCACCGGCAAGACCACGGTCGCCCGGCTCTACGGGGAGATCCTCCACTCGCTGGGCGTGCTGGAGCGCGGTCATCTGGTGGAGGTGTCCCGGGTGGACCTGGTCGGCGAGCACATCGGTTCGACGGCGATCCGCACCCAGGAGGCGTTCGACCGGGCCCGCGGCGGCGTGCTGTTCATCGACGAGGCGTACGCCCTCTCCCCGGAGGACTCCGGGCGGGACTTCGGCCGGGAGGCGATCGACACCCTGGTGAAGCTGATGGAGGACCACCGCGACGAGGTGGTCGTCATCGCCGCGGGGTACACCGTGGAGATGCGGCGCTTCCTGGACGTCAATCCCGGTGTGGCCTCGCGCTTCTCACGGACCATCACCTTCGGCGACTACGCGCCCGGGGAGCTGCTGCGGATCGTCGAGCAGCAGGCGGAGGAGCAGGAGTACCGGCTCGCCCCGGGTACGGCCGAGTCGCTGCTGAAGTACTTCACCGAGCTTCCCAAGGGGCCCTCGTTCGGCAACGGCCGCACCGCGCGGCAGACCTTCGAGGCGATGGTCGAGCGGCACGCGGGCCGGGTCGCCCAGCTGGCCGACCCGGACACCGACGACCTGACCCTGCTGCACCCGGAGGATCTGCCGGGCCCCCCGGCGCACTGACCGCGCGGCCCCGGGCCCGGCCCCGGGACTCCCCGCCCGGTCCCGGTGGCCGGCCCTCAGGATCCGGGCCGCGGTACGAGCGCCCCGGCCTGTCCGGGGACGGCGAGTCTCCTGCCCTCCCCGGCCAGCCGGTCCAGCAGCGCCGCCCGCTCGGTGTCGAAGACGGGATCGGCCTGGTAGTCGCCGTGTCCCAGGATCGGCGCGGGCAGCGGATGCTCCATGGTGCGGCCGTAGTGCAGCGGGTCCTTCAGCGGGCCGCGGTCGACCGGCGGGGCGCCGTCCCCGCCGGCCAGCACCGGGCCGCCGATCGGGTCGGTGAGCCGCCACAGGTTCCGCCAGCAGTCCACCTCCCTCGCCAGCGCGTTCAGCGGGCCGGGGCCGAAGCAGGCCGGGAACCAGCGCCCGTAGAGCCGCTCCAGCGGGGAGCCGTAGGTGAGCAGCGCGACCCGGCCGCGGGTGGCCGGGTCGAGCTGCCAGACGGCCGCGGCGGCCAGCACACTGCCCTGGGAGTGCCCGGAGATGACCAGCCGGCCGCCGGTGAGCTCGGTCCAGGCGCACATCCGCCAGGTCAGGTCCGGCACCGCGCGCTCGGCGTAGCAGGGCGGCGCGAAGGGGTGCGCGGCGCGCGGCCAGAAGGTGCCCACGTCCCACAGGATGCCGACGGTGCGGCGGGCGGCGGCGTCGCGGTAGGCGCGGCGGCCCATCGCCACCAGCAGCACCACCATGGCGCCCATCAGCCAGGAGCCGAGTGCCTGGACGGTGTCGGCGAGCGCGGGCAGCGGACCGGGCCAGGTGTCCGCGGCCGGTCCGGGCGGGGTCCCGGTGAGCGCGGCGCCCGCCAGTGCGACCGTTCCCAGCAGCAGTGTGGCGGCGGTGACGGCGGCGGCCAGGGCGGGTGCGGAGTCGGTCAGCCGGGCGAGCGCGACGGCGCGGGCGATCCGTCTGCTGCGGGAGGCCGATTCGCGCGGCTCCCCCTCGTAGGAGCCGGCGATGCCCGGGGCGATCCGGCGACAGGTCCGCCACGTCCGCGCCGCGGCGTACCCCGCGAAGACCACCACGACCAGCAGCAGGACGGGGATCACCGCGGCCTGCCAGCTCAGCAGCACCGGCGGCCCGGCGACGGCGCCGCCGGCCACCCCCGGGGTGCCGCCCCGGTCCAGCCAGTCCGCGATCCGCTGGGCGGTCCCGCCGGTCAGCACCCCGCCCAGACCGCAGGCGAGTAAGGCGGCCGCGGCGCCGCCGAGTCCGCCCATGGCGCACCGCCCCGCGCAGCCCTCCGGCGGCGTGGCCCGGTGCAGTACGTACGCGGTCGCGGCCAGCGCGGCCACCAGCACGCCCTGCAGCAGCATGAGCCACGCGAACACCCCGGTGCCGGGCAGCCGGGCCGCGGCAGACCACTCCGGGCGGGACCAGGCGGCGTACCCGGCGACCAGTGCCAGCACACCCAGTGCGGCGCCCGGGAGCACCTTCGACGCCCACCGGTCGGTCCGTTCGTCCGGTTCCGCCTCGGTGCGGCCCCTGCGCACCACGACCACCACGACCGCCGCCCAGCCCGCCGCGACCGCGGCGGCCAGTGTCCAGCCCCAGACGGCCGGCACCCCTCCCCCGCCGGGCCGCCGGTCGTGTCCGAGCGCGGGGACCAGCAGGGCGGCGGCCACCGTCAGCAGTCCGGCGGCGGTGTGGGCGGCGCGCAGCCGGGACACCAGCCGGCGGCCGTACCAGAAGCCGGGCAGGGACAGCGCGGGCCGCTCGCCGCCGGGCAGCGGCCGGGCGGGGCCCGGCGGGCGCGGGGGCGGCGAGGCGGACTCGTAGGCGCTCCAGGTGCGGTGCGACAGCCACCACAGCAGCGCGGTGAGCGCGACGGGCGCCGCCGCGGCGAGGACGAGCCGGCGGCCGGGCTGCGCCCACCAGCCCCCGGTGAGCGGCCCGAGCCAGGGCTTGCCGGCCGCGCAGCGCTCGGCGGCGGCGCACTGCCAGGCCACCAGGTCGAGTGCCACCTCGCAGGCGGCCGCGGTGAGCAGCACGGTCAGGGAGAGGGCCACCAGGCGGACCAGGACGTCGTAGAGCCGCTGGGCCGGGTGGCGGGCGGGGGCGGCGGGCCGCATCCAGTGGGCGATGTTGGCGACCATGAACGGCAGCAGGAGCAGCCACAGGGCGCGAGCGCTGTTGCCGGAGGTGAGGTTGGACCAGCAGTACGCCTCGGGGACCGGCCGGGCGGCGTCGTCCCCGGCGCCGCCCGGGTGCGGGCCGCGGCGCTCCGGGCGGCGGTTCTCGGCGTCCGCGTCGTCGGCGCGGCGGTGGATGCCCGCCGTGTCGTCGCCGGCGATCCGCACGGTGCGCGGATCGCCGAGCATCTCCTGCGGTGTGGCGCCTCCGACGCCGTGCACGAGGAGTTCCAGCGCCGGTGCGCCGGGTGTACCGGGTGTGCTGGCCGGTGGTCCCGGCCGGTTCTCCGCCACGCTGCCCCCAGGTGTGTGCCGTGTGCGCCGGGTGTGCCGCCGGTTCCAGAATGGTGGCCGCGACCGTCCCTCCGCAGCCCGACGGGTGGATCCGGGCGTCACAATCGTGCCTCGGAGACGCCCGGGCGCCGTGGAAGGATGGGGCCGAACAGTTGCCCGTACGACTGCCCCGGACGACGCGCCCCGGACGACGCCCGCAGACGAGAGAGGACGGTCCAGCAGGTGAGCGACAACCACAACCTCCTGGCGGAGCAGCGTCGTGCGCTCATCCTGGAAGAGGTCAGGCGCCGCGGCGGGGTGCGGGTCAACGAACTGACCCGCAGGCTGAACGTCTCCGACATGACGGTGCGCCGGGACCTGGACGCGCTGGCGCGGCAGGGTGTGCTGGAGAAGGTGCACGGCGGCGCGGTGCCGGTGTCGGGGGCGAGCACCCACGAACCGGGTTTCGAGGCGAAGTCGGCGCTGGAGCTGGGCGCCAAGAAGGACATCGCGCGGACGGCGGCGTCGATGGTGGCCCCGGGCGGTGCCATCGCGCTGTCGGGCGGGACGACGACGTACGCGCTGGCCCAGCATCTGCTGGACGTCCCGGAGCTGACGGTGGTGACCAACTCGCTGCGGGTCGCGGACGTCTTCCACGCCGCGCAGCGGGCGGACGGCAGCCCGCACGGCGTCCCCGCGGGCGCGGCGACCGTGGTGCTCACCGGCGGTGTGCGCACCCCGTCCGACTCCCTGGTGGGGCCGGTGGCGGACGCGGCGATCCGGTCCCTCCACTTCGACGTGCTGTTCCTGGGGGTGCACGGGATATCCACCCGGGCGGGGCTGTCCACGCCCAATCTGGCCGAGGCCGAGACCAACCGCCGGCTGGTGCGCTCCGCGCGCCGGGTGGTGGTGGTCGCGGACCACACCAAGTGGGGGACGGTGGGGCTGAGTTCGTTCGCCTCACTGGCGGAGGTGGACACCCTGGTGACCGACGGCGGGATGCCGGAGGCCGTCCGCGCGGAGATCCGTGAGCAGCTGCCGGAACTGGTGGTGGCGGGCACGGACCGGGGGGACCGGGAGGCGCAGGGGGAGCTCTGAGTCCCGGGGGGCCGGAGCGGGCTACGGGAGTCCCGGGAGTTCCGGGGGAGGACCGGCCGGAGGTGCGCACGGGGCGCCTGCCGGGACCGCCCCCGCGGTGTCCCGGCGGACACCGCCCGGAGACCCCGCGGAGGACTGTCCGCGCGCTCTGGCGCGCGGGCGGGGAGGCGTGCAGACTTTCTGGGCAGGGGCACCCGGTGGGGGTGGCGCCGAGGACGGTCCGCGCGACCGCGGGCCGGCGGTGACGAGAGGGGAGGCGGTGCGCCGTGGCGGAACCCGAGTTCAGTGCCACCGGTGTACGGATCGCGCGGTGGCTGCGTTCGCTCACCCGGGCCGGGCAGGTCGTCGTCCGCGACGGCCGGCTGGTGCTGCTGACCAGCTACGGCCGGGAGATCGACAGCGCGCCGGTGGAGCAGGTGCGGGTCAGCGGGCCATGGTACGCCACCGCCGACCTGGCGATGGCGACGCTCAACGGCAACCGGTACGCGCTGCGGCTGAAAGGGCAGATGCGCGACGCCCTGGTGGCCGCGCTGCGCCGGTCCCGCGCCGGCCGCGGCCCGCAGGCCGCGGCGGAGCGGCGGGCCGCCGCCGGCCGACCGGTCCACCGGCCGGCCGGCCAGTAGTCGGCGCGGGCGCTTCACTCCTTGAGAAACGCCCGACTTGCACGCTTTTGTGACGTGAATCACGCTGATGCTGTGTCACAGCGGCCGTCAGCACGCTTGACGCGCTCTCCGTACGCGCTCTCCGTCGTCCGGACCCTCAACCGCCATCAGGGAGCCGCAGTCGTGATCAGCCATTCCAGCACGTCCGCTCGGCAGTGGACGGTGGAGTTCCAGGCCCTGCCCACGCGGACCGGCCAGGTCCGCAGAATCGTTTCCGCCCAGCTGCGCTACTGGAAACTGGACGGCCTCGTCCGTCCGGCCGCCCTCGGTGTCACCGAGCTGCTGGCCAACGTCCACCGGCATGTGGCCCCGGACCGGCACTGCACCGTGGAGATCGCGCTGCGCCCCGGCCGGGTGACCGTCTCCGTACGCGACCATGATCCGAACATGCCGCCCATGCACCCCTCGGGCGTGCTCGTCACCCACGGGCGCGGGCTGGCCCTGGTGGCGGCGGTCAGCGACAGCTGGGGCATGCGGACCCAGCGCGACGGCACCGGCAAGGTGGTGTGGTTCACCCTGCCGGTGCCGGACCGGGCCGCGGCACCGGAGGGTCCGGAAGCGGGGGCGCCGGACGGGGCGCAGCGCCAGGAGCCGCTGCCGCCGCCCGCACCGCTGCCCGCGCCGGAGCCCCTGCCCCGGCCGGAGCCGCTGCCGCGCGGCCGGGTCTCCGCCCCCGCGACCCCGCCGCCCGCCGCGGCTCCCGTCCCGGTACCGCAGCCCTGACGCCCCCGCTCCCGGCCCCCGGGCGCTCACAGGTCCCGTCGCATGCACACCCTCGGCCACTGGTCCAGGCCGTGGGCGGCCTCCCGGCTGCGGATCGCCCGCAGCCCGGGAGTGAGTTCGGCGTGCGCCAGCCGGCGGAAACCGCAGCGCTCGTAGTACGGGGCGTTCCACGGCACCTCGGCGAAGGTGGTCAGGGTCAGCGCGCCCTCGCCGCGGGCCGCCGCCTGCCGCGCGAGATGGTCGATCAGCGCCCGGCCGATGCCGCGCCGGGCGCTGCCGGGGTGCACGGACACCTGCTCCACATGGGTGTTGCCGTCCACCGGATCGGCCAGCAGATAGGCCACGGGGCGGTCGCGGGGGTCCACCGGGTCGGCCGCGACCCAAAGCCGTCCGTCCGCCGCGTACTCGCGCAGTGTGCCCAGGGACGGGGGCTCGTCGTCGGCCACGGCGTCCATGCCCAGTTCGCGGAAGCAGCGGCCCGCGGCCCGTTCGACCTCCTGCAGCAGGGGGAGGTCGCCGTCCCGGCCCGGGCGCACCCGGACGGGCGGCACGGGCGGTGTCGACGGTAGGTGCCGCGCGGTGTCCACCGGCTCATCCTGACAGCGCCGCCGCCGGGTCGTCCAGGACCGGCTGCCAGGCCAGTTCGGCGGCGCCCACCAGGCTGCTGTGCTCCAGCTCGCAGGCCAGCACCGGCACGCTGCCGCTGCGTCCCCACAGGCTGCGCTCCGCGATGACCGCGTGCAGCCGCTCCGGGTCCGCCTCCAGCAGGGCCCGGTGCAGTCCGCCGAGGATGATCCGGTCCGGGTTGAGGATGTTGACCAGCCCGGCCAGGCCCAGGCCGAGCCGGTCGATGAGCAGCCGGGCGGCGTCGCGTACGGCCGGGTCGGTGGCGTACTCCGTGCGGAGCAGCTCCATGGCCCGCCGCAGCAGCCCGGTCTCCGGGCCCGGCTCGCGTCCGGCGGCCTCCAGGAAGGCCAGCGGATCGGTCTCCACGTCCAGACAGCCCCGGCCGCCGCAGTGGCAGGCCCGGCCGTCCGGGTCCACGGTCAGATGGCCGACCTCCAGGGCCAGGCCCGCGCTGCCGGTGTGCAGGCGGCCGTCGAGGACCAGCGCACCGCCCACCCCGCGGTGCCCGGTGGCCACGCACAGCAGGTCGCGGGCGCCCCGCCCGGCGCCGTGGCGGTGTTCGCCGAGGGCGACGAGGTTGATGTCGTTGGCGGTGTGGCCGGTGGCGGGCACCTTCCCCGACGGGCCGGGGACACCGGCGTCGGCCAGGCAGCGCGCGAAGATCTCCCGGACGGGCGCGCCCGGGGGCCAGGCCAGGTGCAGCGGGTTGAGGGCGGTGCCCTCGGGCTCGGCGACCGCGGAGGGCACCGCCAGACCGGCCCCCAGACAGCGCCGCCCGGTCTCGCGCAGCAGCCGGGCCCCGGCCCCCACCACCTCGGTGAGCACCTGGGCCGGATCGGCCTCCACCGTCACGGCGCCGGGCGCGGTGGCGACGATCCGGCCGCCGAGACCGACCAGGGCGGCCCGGAAACCGTCGGCGTGCACCTGGGCGGCCAGGACGACGGGCCCCTCGGGATCGACCGCCAGCCGGTGGGAGGGACGGCCCTGGGAACCGGATGCGGCGGCGGGCCGGGAGTCGACGGTGATCAGCCCGAGCGTCTCCAGTTCGGCGGCCACGGCCCCCGCGGTCGCCCGGGTCACACCGAGCTCCGCGGTGAGCACCGCGCGGGTGGGCGCCCGCCCGGTGTGCACCAGTTCCAGCGCCGGACCGAGGGCGCTGCGGCCTCTCTCCAGCCTTGTCGTACGCGTCGGGGTCACGCTCCCATTCTTGCTTTGTGTCGCCTTCGAACAAAGTCGGCCGGTCCGCCCGCCGAAACCGCGCGCTGTCACACTGCTGCCCGTGGAGATCGACCGTCACCTCGAAACCCTGGAAGCGGAAGGCGAGTCGCTGCTCACCGCGGCGCTGCGGGCGGGGTGGGACGCCGAAGTCCCCACCTGCCCCGGCTGGCGGGTGCGGGACCTGGTGGCCCATCAGGGCACGGTCCACCGCTGGGCGGGCACCGTCGTCGCCGGGCGGCACCCGGCAGGCGTCCCGGCGCCGCGGGAGGACGTGCCCGACGACCGGCTGCCGGACTGGTTCACCGAGGGCCACCGGCGGCTGCTGAGAATCCTTCGGGAGGCGCCCGCCGACCTGGAGTGCTGGACCTTCCTGCCCGGCTCGCCCACCCCGCGCGCCTTCTGGGCACGGCGCCAGGCCCACGAGACGACGGTCCACCGCGTGGACGCCGAACTGGCCTCGGACCCGGCCCCCGGCCGGATCGATCCGGCCTTCGCCGCCGACGGGATCGACGAACTGCTGACCGGCTTCCACAGCCGCCCCAAGAGCCGGCTGCGCCACGTCCCGCCCCGGGTACTGCGGGTGACGACCCCCGGAGCCGCGCCGTGGACCCTGCGCCTGTCCCAGGAGCCGCCGCGGGTGAGCCGGGAGGACGGCACCGCGGCGGACTGCGTGATCGGCGGACCGGCCGAGGCCCTCTACCTGACCCTGTGGAACCGGTGGCCGCACGGCGGCGGGGCGGGTGCCGGGGAGGTGACCGTCGAAGGGGACGCGGAACTCGCCGCGCTGTGGCGCACCGCCGCCGCCGTCCGGTGGGACGACTGAGGTCCGCGGCCCGCCCGCCCGGCGGACGCCCGGCCGGGCACCGCGGACGGCTTCACCGTTCCCGGGTGCCGGGCGCGTCCGTGAACCGCCGGGGTGTCCCCTCCCGTACGTGGTGTCAGTGCGGTCGCGCTCCCGCGGTCCGCCGGAAGATCCACTGGAACGGCTTCCAGGCCGTACCCTCATAGGGCGGCGAGGGAGGGCACATGGCTGAGGGTCTGCGATTCGAACTGCTCGGTCCGCTGCGAGCCTTGCGGGACGGGACCGAGATACCACTGGGACCGCCCCGGCAGCGGGCGGTGCTCGCCGTCCTGCTGCTCCAGGAAGGACGGCCGATGCCGTACGACGCGCTGGTGAGCGCGGTCTGGGGCGGTGAACCGCCGTCGCACGTGCGGAACCTGGCGCAGAAGTACATCTCCGGTCTGCGCCGGGCCTTCGCGGCCGCGGACGGCGGCGCACCGGCCCCGGAACTGGTGTGGACCGGCAGCGGCTACCGCCTGGAGAACGCGGCGATCGACGACCTGGCGGAGCGGCGGACGCTGCTGCGCGCGGCGCTGGCGGCCCGCGAGTCGGGGGACCTGCGCCGGGCGGGCGCGCTGGCGAAGGAGGCGGAGGAGCTGTGGCGGGGCGAGTTCGCCGAGGGCCTCACCGGTCCCTATCTGGCCGGTGAGCGGCGCCGCTGGGCGGAGAAGCGGCTGATGGTGCTGGAGACCCGGCTGGAGGGCGACCTGGAGCTGGGCCGGTACCACGAGTGCCTCCCCGAGCTGGCCCGGCAGGTGGCCGAACACCCCCTGCGGGAACGGCTGGTGGGCCTGCTGATGCTGGCCCTGTACCGCAGCGGCAGGCCCTCGGAGGCGCTGCTGGCGTACGAGGAGGCACGGGAGCGGATCGCGGAGGAGATGGGCTCGGAGCCCGGCCCGGCGCTGCGCGAGCTGCACACCCGGATCCTGCGCCAGGATCCTTCGCTGCTGCCCGCCTCGGCCCTGGCCTCCTGAGCCCGGAGCGGGCTTCCGGGGCAGGGGCCGGGCACGTCCGCGGCGGGACGGCGGCGCGCCCGGCGGCCCAGTCCTTCCCCGGGGGCCCCGGGGCGGCGCACCCGTCGGCCGGCCGGGTGACGGCGTGGCCGAAGACCCCGGAGCCGATCAGGCCGGACGACTCGGGCCCGGGCGGCGGCTGACGGCGGTCAGGACGAGGGCGCTCCGGGGACGGGGTCGGCGGTGCCCCGCGGCACGGAGCGGCCGGGCACGGGTGTGCCGTGGGGCGGCGCGCGCTCCGGGCGGGCCGGGCCCACAGGCGTACGGCCCGGCGGATCGCCCGCCGGCGGTCCGCGGGCGATCCGCCCGCACGCCGCAGGCGCCGGTGAGCGGTGCGGCCGACAGGTCGTCCCGGCCGGGGAGCGGCGGCAGCGGGTCGAGGAGGCCGTGCCCGGCACCCCGCGGCCGGGGCCGCTCAGCGGTCCATCGCGTCCAGGGCGCGCCGGGCGAGGGGGTGGGTGCGGACGAGTTCGCCGAGGGTGGTCGTCCCCCGGGTGACCTTCGCGAAGGCGTTCCAGGCGGGGCGGAAGCCGGTGAGGACCGCGTGCAGCGTCCCGGGACGCCTGGCGAAGACCGCGTGCAGCCTGCCGCCGACCCCCATCTCCACGCCCAGGCCCGACTTGACGGCGAAGGCGTAGTTGAGGGCCTGGCGGCGGGCGTCCACCGCGTCGTGCGCCTCGGCGATCCGCACCGCCCACTCCCCCGCCAGCCGTCCGGAGCGCAGGGCGAAGGAGATGCCCTCACGCGTCCACGGCTCCAGCAGGCCTGCGGCGTCACCGCAGACCAGCACACGGCCGCGGGTCAGCGGGGAGTCCGCCGAGCGGCAGCGGGTGAGGTGGCCCGAGGAGATCTCCGGCTCGAAACCCGCCAGCCCGAGCCGGGCGATGAAGTCCTCCAGATAGCGCTTGGTCGCGGCGCCCTCGCCACGGGCGGAGATCACCCCGACCGTGAGGGTGTCCCCCTTGGGGAACACCCAGCCGTAGCTGCCCGGCAGCGGTCCCCAGTCGATGAGGACGCGGCCCGCCCAGTCCTCCGCCACCTCCGGCGGCACCGGGATCTCGGCCTCCAGGCCGAGATCCACCTGGTCGACCTTCACCCCGACATGGGCCCCTATCCGGCTGGCGCTGCCGTCCGCGCCGACCACGGCGCGGGCCAGCACCGTCCGGCCGTCGGCGAGCACCACCGCGACGGTGCGCCGGTCGGGGACGGCCGGGCCGTGCTGCTCCACCCGGCTGACCGTGACCCCCTCCCACAGCTCCGCGCCCGCCTTCCGCGCGGCGTCCACCAGCGCCTGGTCGAAGTCGGGCCGGTTGACCAGACCGAACAGCATGGTCCGGGAACGGCGGGTACGGGCGAACCGGCCGTCCAGCGAGAAGGTCACCGCGTGCACCCGGTCGCGCAGCGGAAGCTCGAAGCCGGGCGGCAGGGCGTCCCGGGAGGGGCCGATGATGCCGCCGCCGCAGGTCTTGTACCTCGGCAGCCGGGCCTTCTCCAGCAACAGGACCCGCCGTCCGGTGACGGCCGCGGCGTACGCCGCCGAGGCGCCGGCCGGCCCCGCCCCCACCACGACGACGTCCCACACCGGTTCCCGGCCGTCGTCCCGCCCGTCGTTCCGCCCGCCCGCGCCCTCGGCGTTCTGGCTGCTCACGTGTGTTACCGCTCCCGCTCGACCGCTTCCGGTTACCGCCGCATCCTAGTGCCGCGGACCTGCCGGCCCGCTGTGGGAGTATCGGCGGCGGGTATTCCCGAACCTCCCGCCCGCACGGCCGGTGATCCCGTCTCCCAGGCACACAACGCGACACCCCGAAGGAGCGTTCCCATGGCGCAGGACGCCGCTGTCCCCTCCGCCCGGCCCGGTACCGACGCGTCCGGCGTGGCGGCCACCGTCGCCTCGCTGATGCCACTGGCCCGCACCGAGCTCACCGAGCTGGTGGCCTTCAGGTCGGTGGCCGATCCGGCGCAGTACCCGCCCGAGGAGTGCGATGCGGCGGCCCGCTGGGTGGCGGACGCGCTGCGCTCCGAGGGGTTCACGGACGTGGCCCTGCTCGACACCCCGGACGGCACGCGCTCCGTGTACGGGCATCTGCCCGGCCCGGCCGGCGCGCCGACCGTGCTGCTCTACGCCCACTACGACGTGCAGCCGCCGCTGGACGAGGAGGCCTGGCTGTCCCCGCCGTTCGTCCTGACCGAGCGGCGGGGACGCTGGTACGGGCGCGGTACCGCGGACTGCAAGGGCGGCTTCGTCATGCATCTGCTCGCACTGCGCGCGCTGAAGGCCAACGGCGGGGTCCCGGTCGGCGTCAAGGTGATCGTCGAGGGCTCGGAGGAGCAGGGCACCGGCGGTCTGGAGCGCTACGCCGAGGAGCACCCGGAGCTGCTGGCCGCCGACTGCGTCGTCATCGGCGACAGCGGCAACTTCCGCCGCGGGGTGCCCACCGTCACCGCGGCGCTGCGCGGCATGACCATGGTGACGGTGCGGGTGGACACCCTGGCGGGCAACCTGCACTCCGGACAGTTCGGCGGCGCCGCCCCGGACGCGCTGGCGGCGCTGATCCGCACCCTGGACTCGCTGCGCGCCGAGGACGGTTCGACCACCGTCGACGGGCTGGCCGCGGACGCCTCCTGGGACGGGCTGGAGTACCCCGAGGAGGACTTCCGCGCGGACGCCAGGGTGCTCGACGGGGTGGAGCTGACCGGCTCGGGCACCGTCGCCGACCGCGTCTGGGCCCGGCCCTCCGTCACCGTGCTCGGCATCGACTGCCCGCCGGTGGTCGGCGCCACCCCGTCGGTGCAGGCGAGCGCGCGGGCGCTGGTCAACCTGCGGATCCCGCCGGGCGTCTCCCCCGACGAGGCCACCGCGCTGCTCACCGCCCATCTGGAGGCCCATGTCCCCTGGGGCGCCCGGGTGCGGGTGGAGCAGGTGGGTCAGGGGCAGCCGTTCCGCGCGGACACCACCGGACCGGCGTACACCGTGATGGCCGAGGCGCTGCGCGAGGCGTACGACGGCGCCGGGATGCGGATCGCCGGCATGGGCGGCTCGATCCCGCTGTGCGGCACCCTGGCGGCGCTCTACCCGGAGGCGGAGATCCTGCTGATCGGGCTGAGCGAGCCGGAGGCGCAGATCCACGCCCCCAACGAGAGCGTCTGCCCCGAGGAGCTGCGGCGGCTGTCGGTCGCCGAGGCGCTGTTCCTGCGCGGGTACGCCGAGGCCGGACGCGGCTGAGCCGGTCCCGGTCCGGGGGCCGCGGCTCCCGGACCGGACCCCACGGCCGGCGGACGCCCCGGTGAACGGCCTCACTCCCCGACCGGGACACCCGCCTCCAGGTTGAGGGCGGTGCCCCGTTCCCTGGCCCGCAGCGCCCAGTGCAGCCGGTTCCGGCGCACCGGGGGCAGCAGTCCGGCCGCCTCCCGCTCGGTGACGAAGCGCCAGCCGCGCAGTTCCGCGCCGGGCAGCAGCATGCCGCGGGCCGCGCTCCCGGTCAGCACCCCGCCGTCGAAGAGGAGGCGCAGGCCGCCGTGGCCCGGCGGCACCGGCGGCTCCCAGTCGACGACCAGCAGCCGCGGCTCGGTGTCCAGCCGCAGCCCCAGCTCCTCCGCCACCTCGCGCATCCCGGCCCGGGCGGGCGGTTCGCCGGGCTCGACGACACCGCCGGGGAACTCCCAGCCGGGTTTGTAGGTCGGATCGACCAGCAGCACCCGGCCCCGTTCGTCGAAGAGCAGGACCCCGGCCGCCACGGTCTGCGCGGTCGGCGCCGGGGTCTGGACGATGTCGCAGGCGCCGGCTCCGGCGAGCACCGCCCGGGCGACCCGTTCGGCGGTCTGCCGGGGCGTCAGCGCCGAGGTGTCGACGGTGTACGCGTCCTCCCGGAGCCAGGACAGCGCCCGCCGGTACTCCGCCGACCGGTCCCGGGAGGCACCGGCGGGCGCCGTACCGCCCCCGGACGGGGCGGCGGGTCTTCGCAGGATCGTTTCGCCGGTGTGCAGCAGCACATGGCACACCGGGACGCGGCGGGCCGCCAGCCCGCCGAAGATCTCGTCGCGGTACTCCTGCCGCAGCAGTGTCATCGGAGCCACCAGGGTGCCGCCCACCTCGTCGTGGAGGGCGGCGGCCGTCTCCACCACCAGCCGCCGCCAGACGGGCAGCTCCTGGTGGTCGCCCACCTCCTCCAGCCGCTTGCGCGGCAGGATCGCGCGCAGTTCGCCGGCGATCCGCCCGGGGTCGAACAGGACGCCCCCCGGGAGCAGCTCGGCCAGCTCGCGGGCCACAGCGGTCTTGCCGGCGCCACAGGCGCCGTTCAACCAGACGATCACGGTCCCCCTCCTCCGTCGTCCCGGTTCACTTGCCCGCTCGGCACCGTTCCGGAAACGCGCGGCGGACGCCGGTGAGGACGGGTGCCGCCCCCTCACACGGGGCGGCCCAGCGCCTCCCGGCAGGCCGCCGCGGCCCCGACCAGCCCGGCGTCCGTGCCCGTCCCGGCCGGTACGACCTCCAGGCGCCGGACGAAGGAGAGCGTGGCGTACTCCTTCAGCGTCCGCCGCAGCGGCGCGAACAGCACCTCCCCCGCCTGGGCGACTCCCCCGCCGATCACCGCGAGGTCGATCTCGACCAGGGCCGCGGTCGCGGCGATCGAGGCCGCCAGCGCCCGCGCGGCGCGCTCGAAGGAGGCGGTGGCCACCGGGTCTCCCGCCCGGGCGGCGGCGGCCACCGCGGCGGCGCCCGCCGCGCCGTCCGGCCCCGGCCGCCAGCCGTCCGCCAGGGCCCGGCGCGCGATGTTGGGCCCGCTGGCGAGGCCCTCCACACAGCCACGCGCCCCG
This sequence comes from Streptomyces rubellus, assembly GCF_036323805.1. Lineage (NCBI taxonomy): Bacteria > Bacillati > Actinomycetota > Actinomycetes > Kitasatosporales > Streptomycetaceae > Streptomyces > Streptomyces rubellus. The sequence goes on along the minus strand of NZ_JAZDCX010000011.1, from coordinate 152,600 downwards.
CACGGGCACGGCTCGCCGTCGAGCTCCACGCTGATGTGGCCGATATGGCCGGCGTTGCCGGTCGGCCCGGGGTGCAGCCGGCCGCCCAGGACCAGCCCCCCGCCCACGCCGGTGGAGACGACCATGCACAGGACGTTGTCCCGGCCGCGCGCCGCGCCCTGCCAGTGTTCGGCGGCGGTGATCGCCACCCCGTCCCCGACCAGGGTCACAGGCAGGTCCCCCACCCGCTCGCGCACCCCGGCGACCAGGGGATAGTCCCGCCAGCCGGGAATGTTGACCGGGCTCACCGTGCCCCGCCCGGCGTCCACCGGCCCGGCGCTGCCGACGCCCACGGCCGCCACCCGCGGCCACTGGGGCGCGGCCCGCAGTTCGCCGAGCACCTCGGCCACCGCGCCCATCACGGCGCCGCCCGGCTCCCGGGCCGGGGTCGGCCGCCTGGCCCGCAGCAGTACCCGGCCGCCGCCGTCCACCAGCGCGCCCGCGATCTTGGTGCCGCCGATGTCGAGGGCGGCGAGAAGGTCCTGGTCCATGAGCGGCAAGTCTCACCCATTCCTGACAACGTTGTCCACTCCTCTGCCGGCCCTGGCCGGGCATGCCGTTCTGCGGCATCATGCTCAGCGGCGACGGCACGGCCCGCGGCCGCGTCGCCGCCCACCACGCCGACAGAACAGGATCGCAGTGGCCGACACCGCACAGCCAGCACGACCCGACCGGCGCCGCTACGGCCTGCGGCCCACGATGAAGGACGTGGCGGCGCGCGCCGGGGTCGGGCTCAAGACCGTCTCCCGGGTCGTCAACGGCGAGCCGGGAGTCACCCCCGACACCGAGCGCCGGGTGCAGGAGGCCATCACCGCGCTGGGGTTCCGCCGCAACGACAGCGCCCGCATCCTGCGCAAGGGCCGCACCGCGAGCATCGGTCTGGTCCTGGAGGATCTCGCCGACCCCTTCTACGCCCCGCTCAGCCGAGCCGTCGAGGAGGTCGCCCGGGACCACGGCGCGCTGCTGATCAACGGGTCCAGCGCCGAGGACGGCGACCGCGAGCGGGAACTGGTGCTCGCCCTGTGCGCCCGGCGCGTGGACGGCCTGGTCGTCATCCCCGCCGGCGACGACCACCGCTACCTGGAGCCGGAGATCGCCGCCGGGGTCGCCACGGTCTTCGTGGACCGTCCGGCCGCGCGCATCGAGGCCGACGCGGTGCTCTCCGAGAGCTTCGCCGGAGCCCGCGCGGGCGTCGCCCATCTCATCGCCCACGGCCACCGCAGGATCGGCTTCGTCGGCGACCTGCCGCACATCCACACCGCCGCCGAGCGGCTGCGCGGCTACCGCGCCGCGATGGCCGCGGCCGGACTGCCGGTGGACGAGTCCTGGGTCGCGCTCGGCCCGACCGACCCGGCACGGGTACGGGCCGACACCGAGCGCATGCTGGCCGGGGACGGGCCCGCGGAGCCGGTCACCGCGCTGCTGACGGGCAACAACCGGGTGACCGTCACCGTGGTACGGGTGCTGGCCGGGCTCTCCCGGCGCGTCGCGCTGGTGGGCTTCGACGACTTCGAGCTGGCCGACCTGCTGACCCCGCCGGTCACCGTCATCGCCCAGGAGCCCGCCCTGCTGGGCCGGAGAGCCGCCGAACTGCTCTTCCGGCGGCTGGACGGCGCCGCCGACCCGCCACGGCGCGTGACACTGCCCACCCGGCTGATCCCGCGCGGCTCGGGGGAGGTCCCGCCACACTCCTGATCCCCGCGTTCCCTACGCACCCGCGCCCCGCGGGATCCGCGTCGGCGCGGCAGGCGTCCCGACCGGCGGTCGGCGCACACCCCACCGGGCCGGACCGGTCTCCCCGGCCGCAGGCGCCCGGCAGCCACCGGGCTCGCCCCGGAAGGACGGCGACCGCACGCGGCGGGGCCGCGCGGCCCTCCCCGGTCGCGCGGCCCCGCCGCGTGGTGCCGGTCAGCCCTTGCGGGCCTTGACCTCCTCGGTCAGCTGCGGAACGACCTGGAACAGGTCGCCGACGACGCCGTAGTCGACCAGGTCGAAGATCGGGGCCTCGGAGTCCTTGTTGACGGCCACGATGGTCTTCGAGGTCTGCATGCCGGCCCGGTGCTGGATGGCGCCGGAGATGCCCGCCGCGACGTACAGCTGCGGCGAGACGGTCTTGCCGGTCTGGCCGACCTGGTGGGTGTGCGGGTACCAGCCGGCGTCCACCGCGGCGCGCGAGGCACCGACGGCCGCGCCGAGCGCGTCGGCCAGGTCCTCGATGACCGAGAAGTTCTCGGCGCCGTTGACGCCGCGGCCGCCGGAGACCACGATCGCGGCCTCGGTGAGCTCGGGGCGGCCGGTGGACTCGCGCGGGGTGCGGGAGACGACCCGGGTGCCGGTGGCGGCCTCGCCGAAGGTCACGGCGAGCTGCTCCACCTCGCCCGCGGCCGGGGCGGTCTCGGGGGCGGCCGAGTTGGGCTTGACGGTGATGACCGGGACGCCCTTGCTGACCCGGGACCGGGTGGTGAAGGAGGCGGCGAAGACCGACTGGGTCGCCACCGGACCGGAGTCGCCGGCCTCCAGGTCGACGGCGTCGGTGATGATGCCCGAGCCGATGCGCAGCGCCAGGCGGGCCGCGATCTCCTTGCCCTCCGTGGAGGAGGGCAGCAGGACGGCGGCCGGGGAGACGGCCTCGACCGCGGCCCGGAGCGCGTCCACCTTCGGCACGACGAGGTAGTCGGCGAACTCCGGCGCGTCGGCGGCGAGCACCTTCACCGCGCCGTACTCGGCCAGCGTCGGGGCGGCGGTGTCGGCACCGCCGCCCAGGTGCACGGCGACCGGGTCGCCGAGGCGGCGGGCCAGGGTCAGCAGTTCGAGGGTGGGCTTGCGGACGGCGCCGTCCGTGTGGTCGACGTAGACAAGGACTTCAGCCATGGGAGTGCTCCTGCGGGAGTTTGCGAGGGCGGTTGAGGAGTGCCGGGTCAGATGAACTTCTGGCCCGCGAGGAACTCGGCGAGCTGCTTGGCGCCGTCGCCCTCGTCGGTGACGATCGTGCCCGCGGTACGGGCCGGGCGCTCCGTCGCGTCCTCGACCCTCGTCCAGGAGCCTTCGAGACCGACCTCGTCCGCGTCGATGTCCAAATCGTCCAGGTCCAGCGACTGGACCGGCTTCTTCTTCGCGGCCATGATCCCCTTGAAGGAGGGGTAGCGCGCCTCGCCGGACTGGTCGGTCACCGAGACCACGGCCGGGAGGGACGCCTCCAGCTGCTCGGTCGCGGCGTCGCCGTCACGGCGGCCGGTGACCTTGCCGTCGGTCACGGAGACCTCGGACAGCAGCGTCACCTGCGGCACGCCCAGACGCTCGGACAGCAGGGCGGGCAGCACGCCCATGGTGCCGTCGGTGGAGGCCATGCCGCAGACGACCAGGTCGTAGCCGGTCTTCTCGACCGCCTTGGCCAGCACCAGGGAGGTGCCGATGACATCGGTGCCGTGCAGGTCGTCGTCCTCGACGTGGACGGCCTTGTCCGCTCCCATCGACAGCGCCTTGCGCAGCGCGTCCCGGGCGTCCTCCGGGCCCACCGTCAGCACGGTGACCTCGGCGTCGTCCCCGTCCTCCCGACGGCCTTCGGCGATCTGGAGCGCCTGCTCGACGGCGTACTCGTCGAGCTCCGACAGCAGGCCGTCCACGTCCTCGCGGTCGACGGTCAGGTCGTCGGCGAAACGCCGGTCGCCGGTGGCGTCGGGCACGTACTTCACACAGACAACGATCCTCAAGCTCACGCCGGCTCTCCTACTTGCGTCGATTACTGGCAGCCTCGTCCTCACAGGCAGCATAGGCGCCTGGTCGGGCGGATTCCGGTCCGGTGGGGCCGGCTCTCCGTCCAGGATATTACTCGTCAGTACATTCTTCCCCTACCCGCCTCCCGGGCCGGTGAACTGTGACCTTCCCAACGGCTCACACCACCGCACCGAGCGCGGCGATGACATCGGCCTTGCGCGGCAGACCGGCCGCCCGCCGCACCACCCTCCCCCGCGCGTCCAGCACCAGAACGGTGGGAGTGCTCGTGATCCCCAGCGCGCGCACCAGGTCCAGCCGGGACTCGGCGTCGACCTCGACATGGGCGACGCCCTCCACCATGCCGGAGACCTCCGCCAGAACACGCCGGGTGGCCTGGCAGGGCCGGCAGAAGGCACTGGAGAACTGGACCAGGGTGGCCCGCTCACCCAGCCGTTCCGCACCGATCTCCCCGGCGCTCAGCCGCTCCCCCACGTCCCGTCCCCGCATCGCCGTCCTCCCGTCCACACAGCATCCCGGCACCGCCTTCCGCAGCGCCCGCCACCACCCCCGTGATTCCCGGATCCCGCCGGCCGCCCCCAGCGCACGAGCGAACCGGGCCTGAGAGCCACTGGGCACAGCGGTGGCGCGCCCGGCGACGGCCGGGAGGGGACGGGGAAGGGCGGTCGGTCTGGACCGGCCCCGACCCCACCCGCACCCGCACCCGCACCCGCACCCGCACCCGCACCCGCAGGCTCCTACCGGCCCGACGGCCGGACCGCCCCGACGACGTGACGAAGATCTCTCCGGCCCGCCGCGCCCGGCACTGGGCAGAGAAGTTACGCACACGTAGGTTCGGGTAGACCAGCCGGGAGAACCCTCCCCAGGCAGCTCACAGAAGGGTCCTCCCCGCATGGCAGAACTGGTCTACCCACCCGTCATCGGTGCGGCCCGCACCCTGTTCAAGTCCCTCGACCTGCGCTTCGACATCGAGGGCACCGAGCACATCCCGCGGCGCGGCGGCGCCGTGCTGGCCAGCAACCACATCGGCTACCTCGACTTCGTCTTCGCCGGGCTGACCGCCCGGCCCGCCAAGCGGCTGGTGCGCTTCATGGCGAAGGAGTCGGTCTTCCGGCACAAGGTCTCCGGTCCGCTGATGCGGGCCATGAAGCACATCCCGGTGGACCGCGCCCAGGGCGAGCACGCCTACCGCCACGCGGTGGAGGCACTGCGCTCCGGCGAGATCGTCGGGGTCTTCCCCGAGGCGACGATCTCGGAGTCCTTCACCCTCAAGCGGTTCAAGACGGGTGCGGCCCGGATGGCGCAGGAGGCGGGGGTCCCGCTGCTGCCGGTCGCCCTGTGGGGCACCCAGCGGCTGTGGACCAAGGGCCGCAGGCGGGACTTCGGCCGCAACCACTTCCCGATCACCATCCGGGTCGGCGAGCCGTTGCGGGCCGCGGCGGGCGAGTCGGTGGCCCAGCTCACCGAGCGGCTGCGCGACCGGGTGCAGGAACTGCTGGAGGCGGCTCAGCGGGCGTACCCGGTGCGGCCCCAGGGGCCGGACGACACCTGGTGGGTCCCCGCCCATCTGGGCGGTACGGCCCCGGCCCCGGCCGAGGCCCGGTAAACCGGACGACCCGCAGGCCCGGCAACCCCCGCGCCCGCCGGCCGTCACAGGGACACCGGCAGCAGCCGGTCCAGCTCCGTCCGGTCGGCCGACCGCCGCAGCGCGTCCAGGACGGGCGCGGGCGGAGCGGCGTACAGGACGGGGATGTCGTACCGCCCCGCCGCCGGATCCGGGGTGTACGCGAGGCGTTCGCCCTCGGGGGAGCGCCTCCACACCGGGCTTGTTGCCCCTCGGGTCCCGGCGGGCCCAGGGGCGGCCGGGCAGCTTCACCGCGACCAGGCCCGTGCACGACGTCCAGCTTCTGGTAGCACAGGGCGGCCGGGATCCCCGCGTGGCGCAGCAGCGCGGCCAGTGCGTGCGACTTGGCGTAGCAGATGCCGTTGCGGGTGGCCAGCACCTCCGAGGCGCGCCGGGCCACCCGCCGGTCGCCGCTGTCGTAGGAGTGCGGGACGGTGTCGCGCACGAACTCGTAGGCGGCCCGGGCACAGGACTCGGGGTCGGCACCGGCCGAGGACCGCAGCCGCGCGGCCGTCTCCGCGACCGGCGGATGCCGGTGGTCGACGGCCTCGTCGGCGGCGAGGTAGGCCGACAGCCCGGGTTCGTGCTGGATCAGCTCCACGGCCCGGCACACTGGCCGGGCCCGGGCCGGGTCACCTCCCCATTTCCTCCCGCAGGGCGGCGACGAAGGCGTCCACGTCCTCCTCGGTGGTGTCGAAGGCGCACATCCAGCGCACGTCCCCGGCCGCCTCGTCCCAGAAGTAGAAGCGGTGGCGCTTGCGCAGCCGCTCGCCCGCCTCGCGCGGGAGCCGGGCGAAGACGGCGTTGGCCTGCACGGGGTGGAGGATCTCCACGCCCTCGACGGTGCGCACCCCCTCGGCCAGCCGCCGCGCCATGGCGTTGGCGTGGGCGGCGCCGCGCAGCCACAGGTCGCCGGCGAGCAGCGCCTCGAACTGCACCGAGACGAAGCGCATCTTGGAGGCGAGCTGCATCGACAGCTTGCGCAGGTGCTTCATGGCCCGCACCGCGCCGGGGTTCAGCACGACGACGGCCTCGCCGAAGAGCATGCCGTTCTTGGTGCCGCCGAAGGAGAGCACGTCCACGCCCGCGTCCGTGGTGAACGCCCGCAGGGGGACGTCCAGCGCGGCGGCGGCGTTGGCGATGCGGGCGCCGTCGAGGTGGACGGTCATGCCGCGCTCGTGGGCGGTCTCGCAGATCGCCCGGATCTCCTCGGGGGTGTAGACGGTGCCCAGCTCGGTGTTCTGGGTGATCGAGACGACCTGGGGCGTAGCGCGGTGCTCGTCGTCGAAGCCGTACGCCTCCCGTTCGACCAGGGCGGGGGTGAGCTTGCCGTGCTCGGCGGGCACGGCGAGCAGCTTCAGCCCGCCCACACGCTCGGGCGCGCCGCACTCGTCCACGTTGATGTGGGCGCTGTCGGCGCAGACCACCGCGCCCCGGCGGTCGGTGAGCGCCTGGAGGGCCACCACGTTGGCGCCGGTGCCGTTGAAGACCGGGAAGACCTCCGCGGCGGGTCCGAAGTGGGCGCGGAAGACCTCCTGGAGGTGGACGGTGTACTCGTCGCCGCCGTAGGCGGTCTGGTGGCCGCCGTTGGCGAGGGCGAGCGCCGCCAGGACCTCCGGGTGCGCGCCGGCGTAGTTGTCGCTGGCGAAGCCGCGCGTCTCCGGGTCGTGGCGGCGGCGGGCGTCCGTCGCCGGGGCCTCCCCCGGCCTCCTCGCCGGAGCCTCGGTCGGGCGGTTCGCTACGGTTGCGGGGTCAGCCACAGGCGGTGTCCGTTCACTTCCTCGGCGGGCTCGTCCCACAGTCCGGTGATGGCCTCGGCCAGCTCCCGGACGTCGGTGAAGCCCGCGAACTTCGCGTTCGGGCGCTCGGCTCGCATCACATCGTCCACCAGCGCCTTGACCACCAGGATGGCAGCCGCGGCGGGCGGCCCCGCGGCCGCCCCCTCGCCCGCCCCGCCCGCCTTGCGGAAGGAGTCGGCCAGGGCCAGGGTCCACGCCTCGGCCGCGGACTTGGCCGCCGCGTAGGCGGCGTTGCCCGCGGTGGGCCAGGTGGCGCCGGCGGCGCTGACCAGCACGTAGCGGCCCCTGCCGCTGCGGCGCAGGGCCCCCTCGAAGGCCAGGGAGGTGTGCTGCACGGTCCGCACCAGCAGCTTCTCCAGCAGCTCCCAGTGGGACAGGTCGGTCTCGGCGAAGGCCGCCGAGCCGCGCCAGCCGCCCACCAGGTGCACCAGACCGTCGATCCGGCCGTACTCCTGCTCGGTCCGGGTGGCCCACTCCCGGGTGGCGCCCAGGTCCAGCAGGTCGATGATGTCGCCGGTGACGGTGGCGCCGCCGTGCGCGAAGCGGGCCCGGTCCACGGCGGCGGCCAGCCGCTCGGCGTCGTAGTCGGCGGCCACGACCGTGGCCCCCCGTTCGGCCAGCCGCAGCAGCGCGGCCTGGCCGGCCGGTCCCGCCGCGCCGGCCACGGCCACGACGGCGCCCTCCAGCGGACCGCCGTTGCCGTTGCCGTTGCCGTTGCCGGAGATGGTGGTCATGGTGCTCGCCCCTCTGTGCTTCCGGTCGTGCGGTCGTGCTCCCCGGTGTGTTCCCGGCCCGGCTCTCCCGGCCCGCGGTCCGGTGGCCCCGGAGTTCCCCCGTTCGCGGGGCTCACGCCGCCGCCGGGAGGGCGGGCTCGGCGGTGATGCCCTTCGTCGAGGCGATCACCTTCCGCAGCTTCCTGGCGAGCGCCTCGTAGAACATGCTCAGCGGGAACTCGTCCGGGAGCACCTCGTCCACCAGTTTGCGCGGCGGGAGGCTCAGGTCCAGGGCGTCGGGGCCCTTGGCCCAGGTCGAGCCGGGGTGCGGGGCCAGGTAGGCCGACACCAGTTCGTACGCCTTGAACCAGTGGACCAGCTTCGGGCGGTCGATGCCCTCCCGGTAGAGGGTCTCGATCTCCTCGCGCAGCCGCGCGGTCACCTCGCGGGCCCGCTCCCAGTCGACGGCGAGCCGGTTGTCCCGCCAGCGCAGCGCGTCGTGCTTGTGGAGGTAGGCGAACAGCAGCTGGCCGCCCAGCCCGTCGTAGTTGCGGTTGCGCTCGCCGGTGACGGGGAAGCGGAACAGGCGCTCCAGCAGCACGGCGTACTGCACGTCACGGCCCTGCGGGAAACCGTCCGCGGCCAGTTTCCCGGCCTCATGGAAGGCGGTCAGGTCGCAGCGCAGTTCCTCGATGCCGTACATCCAGAAGGGCTGGCGCTGCTTGATCATGAACGGGTCGAAGGGCAGGTCGCCGTGGCTGTGGGTACGGTCGTGGATCATGTCCCACAGCACGAAGGTCTGCTGGGCACGGCGCTGGTCGGTCAGCAGGCCGCGGGCGTCCTCGGGCAGCTCCAGCTCGGTGACCTCGCAGGCGGCCTCGACCACCCGGCGGAAGCGGGCCGCCTCGCGGTCGCAGAAGATGCCGCCCCAGCTGAACCGCTCCGGCGCCTCGCGCACCGCGACGGTCTCGGGGAAGAGGACGGCGGAGTGGGTGTCGTAGCCGCTGGTGAAGTCCTCGAAGGTGATGCCGAGGAAGAGCGGGTTGTCGTAGCGGGTGCGCTCCAGCTCGGCCAGCCAGTCCGGCCAGACCACGCGCAGGACGACGGCCTCCAGGTTGCGGTCCGGGTTGCCGTTCTGCGTGTACATGGGGAAGACGACCAGATGCTGCCGGCCGTCGACGCGGTGGGCGGCGGGCCGGAAGGCGAGCAGGGAGTCCAGGAAGTCGGGTACGCCGAAGCCGCCGGCGGCCCAGCGGCGCAGGTCGGCCACCAGCGCCCGGTGGTACGCCGCGTCGTGCGGCAGCAGCGGGGCGAGCTCCTCGACGGCCGCCACGACCTTCTCCAGCAGGTGCTCGATCTCGGCGCGCGGGGGGACTCCCCCGGCGCCGAAGTCGATGGAGCCGTCCTTGCGCTGGGCAGGGCGGATGGCCTCGACGGCCTCCTTGAGCACCGTCCACGCGGGGTGGTCCACAACACGCTCGGCGAACGGGCCGTCGGCGGCCCGGGCCTCATCCGTCGCCACCGCAGGCGAAAGGATTTCCGTCATCACTACCCCCTTCACTGGAGAAACTCTTGCCCCAGCACCGTAGTCACGAAGATCTCTTCAATCAACTCGACGGGAAGCAAATCCTTCCGCGGTCTGCCCCCAAGGCCGATGGTTTTCCTGCCCTGGGGCTTCGAAACAGAAGAGATGCCCGTATTTGCCGGGGCTGCCGTAACCGCCGCCCACCGCCGTCGTTACGGAAGAGCGTCTCGCCGGAGCCCGCGCCGGCGGCTCCGGTCCGGAGGGCTACCCTGGCGGCGCTCACCCGCCGTCCCCCCGCCGTTCACGCCCGTCGTCCACACTGCCGTCCGTACCCGCCCGCGGCGCCGCCGCGGGCACCGCAGGAAAGCGAGTAACACGCCGTGCCACTGCTCACCGTCGGGCACCGCGGGGTGATGGGTGTCGAACCGGAGAACACCCTGCGCTCCTTCGTCCGGGCCGAGCGCGAGGGCCTGGACGTCATCGAACTGGACCTCCATCTGAGCCGGGACGGCGCGCTGGTGGTGATGCACGACGCGGAGGTGGACCGCACCACCGACGGCACCGGCCCCGTGGCCGGGATGACGCTGGCCGAACTGCGCGCCCTGGACGCGGGCCTGGGCGAGCGGATCCCGGTCTTCGAGGAGGTCGTGGACGCGGTCTCCGCCCCGCTCCAGGCCGAGATCAAGGACCGCGCCGCGGCCCGGGTGCTCGCCGGGGCCATCGAGCGGCACGGGCTGCACGAGCGCGTCCGGGTGATCTCGTTCCACGACGACGCCCTGCGCGAGATCCGCGGGCTGCTGCCGGACCTCCCCGTCGCGCTGGTCACCGGCAGGTCCACCCCCACCGCTCCCGAGCGCGCCCGGGAGCTGGGCGCGGAGATGGTCTCCTGCGAGTTCCGGTGGCTGGCGGCCGATGTCGTCGAGCGCTGTCACGCGGCCGGCGTCGAGGTGATCTCCTGGACGGTCAACACCGACGCGGAACTGGCCCGGGCCCGCGAGCTGGGGCTGGACGGGGTGGTCACCGATCTGCCCGCCACCGCGCGGAAAGCCGTCAGCGAAGGGGTTTGACCAGCAGCTCGAACTCCAGGCCGGGCCGCCGCGGGATGCCGAAGCGCTCGTCACCGTACGGGAAGGGGCTGCGCTCCCCGGTGCGGGAGTAGCCGCGGCGCTCGTACCAGGCGATCAGGTCCTCCCGCGCGGTGATCACGGTCATCTGCATCTCCCGGGCCCCCCACCCGGTCCGTGCCAGCCGCTCGGCCTCGGCCAGGACGGTCCGGCCCAGTCCCGCGCCCTGGAGCTCGGGCCGTACGGCGAACATCCCGAAGTACGCCACGGTCCGCCCCGCCCCGTCCGTGCGGCGCTCCAGATGGCAGCAGGCGAGGAGCCCGCCGTCCCGCTCCGCCAGCAGGATCCGGCTGCCGGGGGCCGCGACGAGCCCGGCGACACCCTCGGGGTCGGTGCGCTGTCCGTCCAGCAGATCGGCCTCGGTGGTCCAGCCCGCCCGGCTGGCCTCTCCCCGGTAGGCCGACTCCACCAGGGCCACCAGCGCGGGGACGTCGGCCCGGACGGCGGTGCGGAAGTCCGGGGGCGGCGGGGTGGTGTCCGGGGCGTACGGGGCGTTCGGGGCATCCGGGGAGCGCATGGGCAGGAGCCTAACCGGCCCGGCCGCCGCCCGGCCCCGGCGGTCCGCCGGGGAGCGGGATCCGGTGCCGGCCCCTGCCGAAAGCACTCGCCGGCCACGGGAACGGCCGGGGCCGGGGCCCCGCCGCGGTACGGGCGGACCCGGACGAGCGCCCTCGGGCCGCCCCGCGGCCGCTGCCCGGCGGACGCGCCCCGCGCACGGTCCGTGCGGGTCCGTCCCCCCGGCCGGGGCCGGAGGGCGCCGCGCCGGGGGCGAATCCCGCCGGCAGCGGCACTAGGCTCCGCACCATGGTGCACGTACTGAGCAGCCGGACGCTGCTGCGTCCCACCGACCCCGACCGCTCGCGCGCCTTCTACGGCGGCACCCTGGGACTGGCCGTCCACCGGGAGTTCGGCACCGGGCCGGAGCGCGGGACCGTCTACTTCCTCGGCGGCGGCTTCCTGGAGGTCTCCGGGCGCTCCGCTCAGCCGCCCGCTCCCGGGCTGTGCCTGTGGCTCCAGGTCGCCGACATCGACGCGGCCCACGAGGAGCTCCGCTCCCGCGGGGCGACGGTGCTCCGGGAGCCCCGGCGGGAGCCGTGGGGGCTGGTGGAGATGTGGATCAGCGATCCGGACGGGGTGCGGATCGTGCTCGTCGAGATCCCCGAGGACCATCCACTGCGCTACCGGCCCGGGATCTGAACCGGTCCCGGACCGCCGCGCCCCGCCCCTCACCGCCCGCGGCGTGCCCCGGGCACGCTCCCCGGGTGCCCCCTCGCGCTCCCGTGCCGGGGCACGGCACCGGGCATCCTCCCGGCGGGAACCGGCCGGAGGGGGCCGGGGCGGTCGGGGGAGGTGCGCGGTGCACGGTCCGGAACCGGTCGGCTGGCCGCTGGCGGCGCTGTGCGCCGCGGTGGGCGCGTACTGCCTGCTGCGGATGCGCGACGGCGGGCCCGGGCAGCGGCGGACGGCCGCGGGTGAGGCGCTGATGGGCTTCGGCATGGCGGTGATGGTGCTGCCCGCCCCGGCACCGCTGCCGCCGGCGGCCCTCGCGGTGTTCTTCGGCACCGTGGCGGGGCGGGAACTGCTGCTGGTCCGGCACGCTCCGGCCCACCATCTGCACCATGCCGCCGGTGCGCTGGCCATGGTCCACATGGTGCTCCCCCTGGCCTCCGCGCCGGCCGGGCAGCACGGGGGGCACGGTCCTCATCCGGCCTGGGCACCGGTGGCCGGCTGGGTGCTGCTGGCCTACTTCGCGGGGTACGTGCTGCGCACGGGCGCCCGGCTGCTCCCGGGTCACGGACCGGGCGGCGGCGGCCCGTACGGCGGTGCGGCCGGCACCAGGGGCACCGGGGCCGCGCTGCTGCGGCTGCCGGAGGTGGCGGCCGCCTGCCGGGTGGCGATGGGCATCGGGATGTTCATCATGCTGCTCGCCCCGTGATCCGCCCGTGAGGTGTGCGTCACTTCCCGTCTCCGGCCGGACGTACCGTAGCCGCGAGCTCATAGGCTGTCGTCATGATGGTCGCGCTCGCCCTGCTCGTCCTGGGCGCACTGCTCGCGGCGACGGCGCCGCGCGTACTGGCCCGCGCCTCCTGGCCCGACCGCGAGCCGGTGCTGGCCCTGTGGGCGTGGCAGTGTGTGGTGGTCGCCGTGCTCCTGTGCTGTGTGCTCGCCATGTCCCTGTCCGCGGCGGCGGCCTGGCAGGCGGTGCGCGGGCATGTCTTCGCCCCCGCGCCCAGCCGGGTCGTCGAGGCGTACGGGCTGAGCATGTTCGGCGAGTCCTGGCCCGCGGTGGTGGCGGTGGTGCTCGCCTGCGGCGGCCTGTGGAGCGCCGCGATGCTCGCCCGGGAGATCCGTGCCGCGCGCACCGCGCGCCGCAGGCGGCGGGCCGAACTCCTCGCCCGCGCCCCGGTGCTGCCGGGTGAGGAGCCCGATGCCGGGGAACGGCTGGTGGTGCTGGAGGGCGAGCGCCCGGACGCCTGGTGGCTGCCGGGGAGCACACCTCGTCTGGTGGTCACCACCGCGGCTCTGCGGCGGCTCGGGGGGCGGCAGCTGGACGCGGTCCTCGCCCATGAGCAGGGGCACCTGCGGGCCCGGCACGACTGGCTGTTGAACTGCTCGGCCGCGCTCGCGGCCGGCTTCTCCCGGGTGCCGGTCTTCCGCGCGTTCCGGGACCAGGTGCACCGGCTGGTGGAACTGGCGGCCGACGACATGGCCTCGCGGCGCTGCGGCCGGCTGACCGTGGCACTGGCACTGGTCGGGCTGAACGAGGAGCGCGGGGCCTTCGGCCCGTACGCCCCGCACCACGCCCAGGTGCCGCAGCGTGTCGACCGGCTGCTGGCGGCCGCGCCGCGGCTGCCGGTGCTGCGGCGGGTGCGGCTGACCGCGCTGGCCTCCCTGGTGCCGCTGGTCCCGCTGGTGGTGGCCTTCGTCCCCGGACTGCGGGCCCTGGGTTAGCACAGGCTCCGGAGGGTAAACGGGTGACCACCCGCGCGGCGCACCGGGCGGTCCGGAAGCCCCCTCTCGGCGACGATCGGAACCATGGCCTCCCCCCGCTCCCCCTCCCCCCGCTCCACCGCCCTGGCGTGCACCGCGGTGTCCGCCGTGCTCGCGCTTCTCGTGGTGGCGGGGTGGGACCCGCTGCTGGCGTTCGACGCCCACGTCGCCTCCGAGCTGCACCGCACGGCACTCGCCGAACCCGGCTGGACGCGGCTCAACCGCCTGCTGTCCGACTGGGTCTGGGACACCTGGACCATGCGGGCCCTGCTGGTCGCGGTGTGCCTGTGGCTGCTGCTGTGCGGGGCGGTCCGGCTGGCGGTCTGGGTCGCGGGCACCGGACTCGCCGGCACCCTTCTCCAGCAGGCCCTGAAGGCGCTCTTCGACCGCGACCGGCCCCGGTGGGAACAGCCGGTGGACTCCGCCCAGTTCGCGGCGCTGCCCTCCGGGCACGCCATGACGGCGGCGCTCACCTGCGCGCTGCTGCTGTGGCTGGTACGGCTGCGCGGAGCCCGGCCCGGAGTGCGCCGGGCCGTGCTGTGGGGCTGCGCGGTCACCGTGGTGGGCGTGGGCTTCACCCGGGTCTACCTGGGGGTGCACTGGCCCACCGACGTCGTCACCGGCTGGCTGCTGGGCATCGCCGTGGCCGCGGCCTCGGCCGCCCTGTGGCGGGCCCGCGCCGCCCGGCGCGCTTGGCCCCGGGAGTCCCGGCCGCGATGATCTCCCCATGGCTGTCATGGGTGTGCTCTTCGATTTCTCCGGGACCCTGCTGCGCGTGGAGCCGGCCGAGGACTGGCTGCGCGCCGCCCTCGACGAGACGGGAACCGTCCTGCCCGACGGCGAGCGGGCCGTCCTGGCGGCCGCCCTGGAGGAAGCCGGCGCGCTGCCGGGCGGCGACGCCCCCCGTACGGTGCCGCCCGGGCTTCGGGAGCTGTGGCGAGAGCGCGACCGCAGCGCCCGGCACCACCGCGCCGCCTACACCGCGCTGGCCCGGCGGGTGCCGCTGCCCCGGCCGGAGTTGTACGAGGCACTCTACGAGCGCCACATGCGGCCCGAGGCCTGGCACCCCTACCCCGACACCGCCGGAGTGCTGGGCGCGCTGAGGGAACGCGGGGTGCCGGTGGCGGTGGTCAGCAACATCGGCTGGGATCTGCGCCCGGTGTTCCGGGCCCACGGTCTGGACTCCCTGGTGGACGCCTATGTGCTCTCCTTCGAGCACGGGGTGCGGAAGCCGGAGCCGGAGATCTTCCGGCTGGCCTGCGGTGCCCTGGGGGTGCCTCCCGGCCGGGCCCTGATGGTGGGTGACGACCGGCACGCGGACGCCGGAGCCGCCGCGCTCGGCTGCGCGGTGCACCTGGTCGAGCACCTGCCCCACGACCGGCGGCCCGACGGGCTGCGGCCGGTGCTGGAACTCCTGGACTGAGCGGGCGGGCCGGACGGGAGAAGGGCCGGTCTCGGGCGATCCCCCGCGTCGCCCGAGACCGGTGTTCGCCCGGGCGGGGCCGACTCGCCGCCCGCCCGGGGGTCACTGAGTATATTGGCCGACAGCCAGTCAACCCAGGAGTTCTCAGGATGTCCCCTCGCAGCGCATCGGTCAATGAGGAGATGCGCAGGCGTTCCCGGGAGAAGCTGCTGCAGGCGACGGTGGAGCTCGTCGACGAGCGGGGTTACGAGGCGACCACGCTGGGAGACATCGCCGACCGCGCGGGGTCGGCGCGCGGGCTGGTGTCCTACTACTTCCCGGGCAAGCGGCAGCTGTTGCAGTCGGCCGTGCACCGGCTGATGCACCGCACCCTGGCCGAGGCGCTGGAGCGGGATCCGCGCCCGGCGGGCCCGGACGCCGGGCGGGAGCTGCTGGCCCGCGCGGTCGACGCCGTCCTCGGTCTCGCCCGCGACCGGCCGACCCTGATGCGCACGCACATGGCGGGGATCCTGCAGCAGGAGGGGTTCGTCCGGTGCGAGGAACAGCAGCGGCTGGCCGCGCTGCTGCGCGAGGTCGTCGTCCGCTACGGTTCACGCGATCCGGACACCGACTACCCGATGCTGCGCGCGCTGCTCATGGGCGCCGTCGTGGCCATACTGCTGCCCGGGGCGCCGATGCCGTCGGCCCGGCTGCGCGCCGAGCTGTTCGGGCGGTACGGACTGGACTGGGAACTGGGGTTCCCGCCGGACGTCCCGGAGCCCGGGGCACCCGGCGGGAACGGCACGCTACCGCCGGCCGGCCGGCGGTAGCGTGCCGCGGTGGTGCGTCAGCGGTAGTCGGGCTGGGTCTGGGCGTTGAGCTCTCCCAGCCGGACGCGCTCGGCACCGGCGGTGCGCCGGTCCCGGATCTTCAGGACGTCGAAGCCCTTCTGGATGTCGTTCGAGTAGATGTGGCCGTTGTAGTAGTACGCCGACCAGGAGCCGCCGATGGCCTCGGAGTCGGCCAGCGGGCCCCTCTCGAAGTAGCCGATCTCCCTCGGCCGGGTGGAGTCGGTGAACTCCCAGACGGACACTCCGCCCTGGTACCAGGCCTGGACCATGATGTCGCGGCCCCTGACCGGGATCAGCGAGCCGTTGTGGGCGACGCAGTTCTCGGTGTCGGCCTGGTGCCGGGGGATCTTGAAGTAGCTCTTGAAGACCAGCTCGCGCTGGTCGCCCCGGCCGGTGATGTGGTAGATGCCGTTGGCACCGCGCTTGTCGCCCACCTCGGCGTTGCAGGTGGCACCGGCGCCACCGCCGAGCTCGTCGGTGAAGACGACCTTCCCGCCGTTCTCACTGAAGGTCGCCGAGTGCCAGAACGCGAAGTTCTCGTTGTCCTGGACCCGGTCGATGACCCGGGGCGCGGCGGGATCGGAGACGTCCATCAGGATGCCGTCGCCCATGCAGGCGCCCGCGGCGATCCTCAGCTTCGGGAAGACGGTGATGTCGTGGCAGCCCGTGGTCGGCACCATGGCGCCGGGGTTCTCGGGCGGGCCCGGGTTTCCGCCGTCCGGGAACAGGACGGGGAAGTCGACCACGGACGCCTTCTCCGGTGCCCTGCGCGGCACCTTGACGACGGAGATGCCGTCGTGCGGCGGCTTGCAGTCGGGGAAGGTCTCGTCCGGGAAGTAGGACGAGACGTAGACGTAGACGTTCCCGCGCCCGGGCATCAGCGTGTGGGTGTGCGAGCCGCAGGCGGTCTCGACGGAGGCGACGTACCGCGGGCTCCGCTTGTCGCTGATGTCGAAGACCTTGATGCCCTCCCAGGAGCTCTTCTCCGTGGCCGGCTGCGGGGTGCTGCTGCAGGAGTCGTCGCTGCGTGAGGAGTCGGTGGAGAGGAAGAGCAGGTCGCCGGAGACGGATATGTCGTTCTGCGAGCCGGGGCAGAGGACCTGGCTCACGATCCTCGGCGACTTCGGGCGGCTGATGTCGTAGACGGTGAAGCCGTCGTAGTTGCCCGCGAAGGCGTAGCGGCCCTGGAAGGCCAGGTCGGTGTTGAAGCTCTTCAGGTCCCCCTTGGGCAGGTTGGCCAGATGGGAGATGTTCCGGCTGTGGACGATCTCGTCCACGGCGGGCGTCTCCCCGCTCCGGGCGGCGGTCCCGGCCGCCGTCCGGTCCTGTTCCGACGCCTTCCCCGACTTCGCCGGCGGTTCACCGGGGTCGGGGATGGCCGCCGCCGGTCCGGCGGCGAGGAGTGTGGCCAGCAGGCCGAGTGCGGCCGCTGTCGCTCCGAGGCGTCTGCGCCGTGTGCTGTGTCCCGTCAACGACGTCACTGCGCTCCTCCGTCTCAGTTCCCTCTCGATCCGCGTTCCCCCGCTCCGAGTTGAACGGTCGCGGACCCGGGCAGTATGACTCTTCCCAGGTCCGTACCGACAGGGGAAAACGAACATGTTGCCGAAACGGCGGGCCGGGACGCGTCCGTCCGTGCCAGGATCGGGGGGACCGGCGTATCACGTGTCGCAGGAGGAACGGTGACCGACCGTCACATGCCCCGGAGCTCCGGCCGTGCGCTTCCGGCCGTCCTGGTCGTCCTGGCCGTCCTGACGGGGCTGGCCGGCTGTGACGGCTCCGGGGAATCCGGGGACTCCGGAAGAGCGGCACCCGGCGGGAGGCCTTCCGTGATCGCTCCCGGGAAGCCGGGAGAGGCCGCCGAGACGCTCTCCGCCGAGGAGGCCGGGAAGGCGGGCGAACGCAGCCGGGCCGAACCCAACGCGGCGGACTTCTCGTATGTCTCCAGGATGATCGAGCACCACGGGCAGGCGCTGGTGATGACCGAACTGGCCGGTGAGCACGCCCGTTCCGGCGGGGTGCGCCGGCTCGCCGAGCGGATCGACGCGGCCCAGCGGCCGGAGATCTCGGTGATGCGTGCCTGGCTCAAGCGCCACGGCCGCGCGGAGGACGGCGGCACCCACGACGGCCACGGCGAGCACGGCGGCGAGCCGATGCCGGGCATGGCCACCGAGGCACAGCTGGCGCGCTTGCGGACGGCTCGCGGCGAGGACTTCGACCGGCTGTTCCTGAAACTGATGATCGCCCACCACGAGGGCGCCGTGACGATGGCGAAGGACGCCGTGACCGAGGGCCGGGAGACCCAGGTCGAGGAGATGGCCGGCGAGGTGGCCGTCCAGCAGAGCGCCGAGATCGGCCGGATGCGCGCGCTGCTGCGGGAGCTCTGACGCCGGGGCGGGGGTTCCGCCCCGGCCGGCTCGCCTTCCGCCGAGTCCCTCCGCACCCCTCCGGCGGCCGTTCGTCATCAGCCGGACGCCGCCGACAGCCGACCGGTCCGCTCCACGGGGGAGGAGCGGCCTTCCGGCGCCCCGCACGGCGCCGATCCGTCCGGAAGACCGGGCTTCCGTACGGCCCCCGGGCCACGCAGGGCGACGTTCCCGCGCCCGCTCACCGGCCCCGGCGGGGCCGGAGCCTCCGCGCCCGGCTCACCCGCCCGTCCGGGCCGCCTGCCGGTGAGCCGCGGTGAGCACGCTCTCCAGCAGGCCCGGGAAGAGCAGGTCCAGATCACCGCGGCGCAGGGCGCTCACCTTCGCGGTGCCCCGGTAGCACTGGCGGATCACCCCGCTCTCGCGCAGCACCCGGAAGTGGTGGGTGGTCGTGGACTTGCTGACCGGTACCTCGAAGACCGAGCAGGCCAGTTCCTCCTCCGTCGCCGCCAGGGTGCGGACGATCTGGAGGCGTACGGGGTCGGAGAGGGCGTGCAGAACGCCCTCCAGCCGGATCTCGCCGAGGGCCGGATGGTCCAGTTCCCGGGCGGCGGGCGGGTTCGGGGAGCGGGGCGTCACGGCTCCATAGTACGAGAACTCTCGTAGTTTGACATCTGCCGTACTACGACGTCTATCGTATGAGCGCCGACAGACCGAGACCACCGACCCCTGAGGAGTCTGCCGTGAGCGCTCTCTTCGAGCCCTTCAGCCTGCGGTCACTGACCGTGCCCAACCGCGTCTGGATGTCCCCGATGTGCCAGTACTGCGCCGAGCCCACCGGTCCGGAGGCGGGCACGGCCGGCGACTGGCACTTCGCCCACTACGCGGCCCGGGCGGTCGGCGGGGCGGGGCTGGTCCTGGTGGAGGCCACCGCCGTCTCCCCCGAGGGCCGCATCACCCCCGGCGACCTGGGCATCTGGAACGACCGGCAGGCGGCGGCACTGCGGCGGATCACCGGCTTCCTGAAGGAGCGGGGCACCACGGCGGGCATCCAGCTCGCCCACGCCGGGCGCAAGGCGTCCACCGACGCCCCCTGGCGCGGCGGCGCGCCGCTGGGCGCCGGTCAGGGCGGCTGGCGCCCTCTCGCGCCGAGCGGGGTGCCCTTCGCCGAGGGGCACCCGGTCCCCCGGGAGCTGTCGGAGGAGCGGCTGGAGGAGGTGGTGGGGCAGTTCGCCGACGCCGCGCGCCGGGCGCTGGCCGCCGGCTTCCAGGTGGCCGAGGTCCATGGCGCGCACGGCTACCTGCTGCACGAGTTCCTCTCCCCGCTCGCCAACCGGCGCACCGACGCCTACGGCGGGAGCTTCGAGAACCGCGTCCGCTTCCCGCTGCGGGTGGTGGCCGCCGTCCGCGAGGTGTGGCCCGGGGAACTGCCGCTGTTCTTCCGCGTCTCGGCCACCGACTGGCTGGCGGACGGCTGGAACGCCGACGAGACCGTACGGCTCGCCGCCCTGCTGCGGGAGCACGGCGTGGACCTGCTGGACGTCTCCACCGGCGGCGTCGCGCCCGGGGCGCGGATCCCGGTCGGGCCAGGCTACCAGGTGCCCTTCGCCGCACGGGTGCGGGCGGAGACCGGACTGCCGGTGGCGGCGGTCGGCCTGGTCACCGAGCCGGAGCAGGCCGACAAGATCGTCGCGAACGGCGAGGCGGACGCGGTGCTGCTGGGCCGGGAGCTGCTGCGCGACCCGTACTGGCCGCACCGCGCGGCGCGGACGCTGGGCACCGCGCCGGCCCGGCTGCCGGACCAGTACGCCTGGGCGCTCTGACCTCCCGCTCCGGCCCCCCGCGGGGACCGGAGCGCCTCCGGGGCCCGCTCGCCACCGGCCGTTGTCAGTGCCGGGGTGCAGACTGACGCCCCGACAGGCAACGGCGTCCCGGAGGTACTGGCATGACCGACGTACTGCTCGCGGTGGGCACGCGCAAGGGGCTGTTCCTGGCCCGTCGGCGCGGTGGCGACTGGGAGTTCGGCGATCCGCTCTTCACCGCGCAGGCGGTCTACTCCGTCGCGATCGACGCCCGGGGGCCGACGCCCCGGCTGCTGGCCGGGGCCGACAGCGCCCACTGGGGGCCGTCGGTCCTCCACTCCGACGACCTGGGGGCCACCTGGCACGAGCCGAAGCGGCCCGCGATCCGGTTCGGCTCGGACACCGGCGCCTCGCTGGAGCGCGTCTGGCAGCTCCGGACCGCCGGGGACGGCGCGCCCGGTGTGGTGTACGCGGGGACGGAGCCGGGGGCGCTGTTCCGCTCGGAGGACGGCGGGGAGACCTTCGAACTGGTCCGCGGGCTGTGGGAGCACCCCACCCGGGAGAAGTGGCAGCCGGGCGGCGGCGGGCTGGGGCTGCACACGATCCTGACCGATCCGCGCGACGAGGGCTCGCTCACGGTGGCCGTCTCCGCCGGCGGCGTCTACCGCTCCGGGGACGGCGGTGCGAGCTGGGCACCGTCCAACACCGGGGTGGAGGCGGTGTTCCTGCCGGACCCGTTCCCGGAGTTCGGGCAGTGCGTGCACAAGATCGCCCGGGACGCGGCCGATCCGGACCGGCTGTACCTGCAGAACCACTGGGGGGTGTACCGCAGCGACGACGCGGGCGCCACCTGGTCCCCGGTCGCCGACGGGCTGCCCTCCACCTTCGGCTTCCCCGTCGCCGCGCACCCCCGGCGCGGCGGGGTGGCGTACCTGTTCCCGCTCAACGCCGACAGCGACCGGGTGCCGGCCGGGCGGCGCTGCCGGGTGTACCGCACCGAGGACGCGGGCGCGAGCTGGCAGCCCCTCTCCGCCGGACTGCCCGGGACGGACCACCACGGGCCGGTGCTGCGGGACGCCCTGTGCACGGACGACGCCGACCCGGTGGGTGTCTACTTCGGCAACCGCAACGGCGAGGTGTTCGCCAGTGCCGACGAGGGCGACAGCTGGCGGCGGCTGGCCGCCCAGCTGCCCGACGTGCTGTGCGTACGGGCGGCGGTCCTGGGTTGACCGGACAGGACCGGCGGGGGCCGGGCTGACGGCCCGTCGGATGATCGGCGGATCGGGCGGTGGACGGCGCGCCGAGCCAGTAGAGTGACCGCCCGTGGCAGCACGAACAGCACGACCCCTGAACGAGATCGTGGAAGCGGGCTGGGCCGGGGCGCTGGAGCCCGTGGCCGGGCGCATCGCCGCGATGGGCGACTTCCTGCGCGCGGAGATCGCCGCGGGGCGCACCTACCTGCCGGCCGGACCGAACGTGCTGCGGGCCTTCCAGCAGCCCTTCGACGACGTCCGGGTCCTCATCGTGGGCCAGGACCCCTACCCCACCCCGGGGCACGCCATCGGCCTGAGTTTCGCGGTGGCCCCCGAGGTGCGCCCGCTGCCCGGCAGCCTGGAGAACATCTTCCGGGAGCTGCAGAGCGACCTCGGGCTGCCCCGCCCCTCCAACGGGGACCTCACCCCGTGGACGAGGCAGGGGGTGCTGCTGCTCAACAGGGCGCTGACCACCGCGCCGCGCAGGCCCGCCGCACACCGGG
Organism: Streptomyces rubellus; assembly: GCF_036323805.1. Classification (NCBI taxonomy): domain Bacteria; kingdom Bacillati; phylum Actinomycetota; class Actinomycetes; order Kitasatosporales; family Streptomycetaceae; genus Streptomyces; species Streptomyces rubellus. The sequence continues at coordinate 130,879 of NZ_JAZDCX010000011.1, read as the reverse complement.
GCAAGGGCTGGGAGGAGGTCACCGAACAGGCGATCCGGGCCCTGGTGGAGCGCGGCAAGCCGCTGGTGGCGGTCCTGTGGGGGCGGGACGCCCGGAACCTGCGCCCGCTGCTGGGCCCGTTCCCGGCGGTGGAGTCGGCGCATCCCTCCCCCATGTCGGCGGACCGCGGGTTCTTCGGTTCACGGCCGTTCAGCCGGGCCAACGAACTGCTGGCCCGGCAGGGCGCGGAACCGGTGGACTGGCGCCTGCCGTGACCAGGTGGCTCCTGGGGGTCGACTCGGGCGGCTCCGGGCTGCGCCTCGCCCTGGCCCGGGCCGGTGAGGGCACCGCCGGCGGGGACGGCGACGGCGACGGCGGCACGGCGCCGGTGCCGGTGGGCACCGACACGGTGGACGAGCCGGTGCGCACCGGATCCACGGGCATCGACCCGCACCATCTGCTGGAGTTGGTGCTGCCCCGGGCCCGGAGGCTGCTGGCGGCCGCCGCGGGACGGAACGGCGGGACCGGGGCGGTGATCGACACCGTGTGCGTGGGGGCGGCGGGCATGGCGACGCTCGGCGGCGGGCTGCGGGCCGTACTGCCGAAGGCGTTCGCGGCGGAGTTCGGCACCCGGTGCACGGCACTGGCCGCCGACGCCGTGACCGCGTACGCCGGGGCGCTGGGCGAACGGCCCGGCGCGGTGGTCGCCGCGGGCACCGGGATGGTCGCCATCGGCACCGACCTGCGCACCTGGCGGCGGGCCGACGGCTGGGGCCAGTTGCTGGGCGACTGCGGCGGCGGGGCCTGGATCGGCCGGGCCGGCCTGGAGGCCGCGCTGCGCGCCCACGACGGGCGGCCGGGCGGCTCGGCCGCCCTGCTCGCCCGCGCCGAGGCCGTCTTCGGCCCGGTGACCGCGCTGCCGGGGAAGCTGTACCCGCGCACCGACCGTCCGGCCGTACTGGCGTCGTTCGCGCCCGAGGTGGCCCGGCTCGCCGGGAAGGACCCGGTCGCGGCACGCGTGATGGACGGGGCCGCCGCCGAGATCGCCATGAGCGCCGCCGCCGTCTGCCCGGCGGCCGGGGCGGCCGGCGACTCCGCGGACGACACGGCGGACGGCGGCCGCGTCGCCCTGACCGGCGGGCTGCTGCGGCTCGGTGAGCCGCTCCTCGCCCCGCTCCGCCGGGAGCTGGCCGCCCGGCTGCCGCGGGCCCGGACCGTGCCCGCGGCGGGCGGACCACTGGCCGGGGCGCTGCTCGTCGCCGGCCGGCTGTCCCGGGGCTCACTGCGGCTGCCCACCGATCCGGAGCTTCTCGGTGTAGTGCACACCGAGTGAGCAATGTGACCGGTACACCCCGGTCCGTGACCACGACTCGCGGGAGGAAAGCGGACAGAGCGGAAATGCCGCGCCCCGCCCGAACAGCCGGACCCCGCAAGGCATTAGCATGCGGCGCCATGAGCACCCCCACTGGGCCCGCGAATGGCCTGCCCGTACGAATGCCGCGTCCCCGCCAGCCCGGACGGCACCGCCGGCCGGAGCCCGTCGTCGCGCCCGAGGGTGCGCCCGTGCTGGTACTGGCCGTTCCCGGGGTGCCCTCCGGCACCGTCCGCGGTCTCGCCGAGGAGGTCGTGAGCATAGCCCGCTCCGAGCTGCCCGGGCTCGACGCCCGGATCGGTTATGCGGACGGCGACGACGAGGAGTTCCCCGCGCTGCGGAGCGTGCTGGCGCAGGCGGCCGCCGAGCACTCCGCCCGTGCCTCCGCCGTCGCGGCGGCGACGGACGGCGGGGAGGACACGCCTCAGGAGAGCGCCGAACAACCCCCGCGGCCCCGGCTCCAGGACGCTCCGCCCGCCGTGGTCGTCCCCCTGCTCGCCGGTCCGGACAGCGCGCAGATGCGCCGCATACGCCAGGCCGTGCTCGCCGGCGGCTCCGGTGCCGAGCTGACCGATGTACTCGGCCCGCACCCGCTGCTCGCCGAGGGCGTCCACGTACGGCTGTCGGAGGCCGGACTGGCCCGGGCCGACCGCGCCCGGCTGTTCACCGTGGCGACCGCCGCGGACGGCATCATCCTGGCCGCCATGGGCGGCGAGGAGGCGGTGCAGGCGGCCGGGATCACCGGCATGCTGCTGGCCGCCCGGCTGGCGGTGCCGGTGCTGGCCGCCGGTCTGGACGAGGACGGCTCCGTCACCCGTGCCGCCGCGCAGCTGCGCGAGGCCGGCGCCCAGCAGCTGGCGCTGGCGCCCTGCCTGATCGGCCCCGAGATTCCCGAGGGTCTGCTGGAGTCCGCGTCGAAGGAGGCGGACTGCCCCGCCGCGGAGCCGCTGGGCTCCTACACCGCGGTGGGCAGGCTGGTCGCCTCCACCTACGCCGCGAAGCTGGGTATCGCCCAGCGCCCGCAGCAGGGGGCGCCGGCCCACTGACCGGGTCCGCGCCCCCGCCCGCCGGGCCCGCGCCGGCCCCGGTGGGCCCGGGGCTCCGGCCGGCCCGTCAGCCGAAGACGACGCAGGTGGCGGCGGGCACCCCGACCGAGCCCGCCCGGTGCGGCACACCGGTGTCCGGGTCGAGGTCGAACCAGGTCACGTCGCCCGAGCGCTCGTTGGCGGCGTAGAGCCTGCGTCCGGCCGGGTCGAGGGCGAGGTCGCGCGGCCAGTGCCCGCCGCACGGGACGGTCGTGACCGGTTCCATGCCCTCGCCGTCCGGGTCCAGGGCCAGTACGGCGATGCTGTCGTGTCCGCGGTTGGCGGCCCAGGCCCAGCGGCCGTCGGCGGAGATCACCAGCTCCGAGGGGTAGTTCTCCTTCGCCCCTCCCCCGGTGTCTCCGGCACCACCGGCGTCCGCCGGCAGGGTGCCGACCGTCCCGGCCGGCTCCAGGGTGCCGGTCTCCCGGTCCCAGCGGCAGCAGGTCACGGTGGAGTCCAGCTCGTTGATCACATAGGCCCGGTCGCCGCGCGGGTGGAAGGCCAGGTGCCGCGGTCCGCTGCCGGGCCGCAGCGGCGTCCGGGCGTGGTGGCGCGGAGCGGCCCCGGCGTGGTCGAGCCGGTAGACCCACACCGCGTCGGCACCGAGGTCGACCGCCAGCAGCCAGCGCCAGGAGGCGTCGGCCACCACCGCGTGGGCGTGCGGCCCCTCCTGCCTCTCGCGCACCGGGCCGGAGCCCTCGTGCGGCAGTACGGCGGGCTGTGCCCCGAGAGCGCCGTCGGGCCGCAGCGGCAGGCAGCTGACGCTTCCGGAGGTGTAGTTGGCGGTGATCAGCTGTCCGGCGGCGCAGGTCAGATGGGTGGGACCCGCCCCGCCGACGGACACCGCCGGGCCGGCCGGGACCGGCCGGTCGGGATCGGCCAGGGAGAGCGCGGCGGCACGGCCGTCCTCGGTCTCGCTGACCGCGTAGAGCATGCCCGCGCCCGGTCCGAGCGCGAGGTACGAGGGGTCGGCCACCGCGTCGGTGTGCCCCAGTACGGTCAGTGCTCCGGTGTCCGGGTCGACGGCGGCCGTGGTGATGCCGCGTCCCCCCGCCGAGGTGTAGGACCCCAGGTACGCCCGCCGTCCGCCGTCCGTTCCGCTCACCGCTCCACCCTCCGTGCCCGGCGATCAGTTCCCGGGCGACCGTAGCACCCGGCCCCGGATCACTGGGAACGCTTCCACTCCCGGCGGGGCGCCGGGCGGGCGTCCCGCCGGGCGGGCCCTGGCGGCCGGTCCGGGCCGTCAGGCCAGGAAGGACAGCCGCACCCGGCGTTCGGGATTGTCCCCGTTGGTGTCCACCAGGCAGACCGACTGCCAGGTGCCCAGCTCCAGCCGGCCGCCGACCACCGGCAGGGTGGCGTGCGGCGGGACGAGGGCGGGCAGGACGTGGTCGCGGCCGTGCCCGGGGCTGCCGTGCCGGTGGCGCCAGCGGTCGTCGGCGGGCAGCAGGTCGCGCAGCGCGGCGAGCAGGTCCTCGTCGCTGCCGGCGCCGGTCTCGAGGACGGCCACGCCGGCGGTGGCGTGCGGGACGAAGACGTTGAGCAGGCCGTCGCGGCCGTCGGCCACCTCGGCGAGGAACCTCTCGCAGTCGCGGGTGAGGTCGGCGACGGTCTCGCGCGAGCCGGTGGTCACCCGGAGGACGCGGGTCGTGAAGTGATCGCTCATGTCCCCATCCTGACGCCTCGTGGCCCGCCACCGCGCACCCTCCCGCCGTTTTCCGGGCGACCGCGCGGGAAGTTCCGGGCCGCCCCGATGGTTGGCCGGGACATGAGGTTCCCGGAGTCCGGACACGAGGTCGAGGCCGTGGTCGTCGGCGCCGGGCAGGCGGGCCTGTCCGGCGCGTACCATCTGCAGCGGGCCGGCTGGGAGCCCGGCCGGGACTTCGTCGTCCTGGACGGCTCCCCGCGCCCCGGCGGGGCCTGGCAGTTCCGCTGGCCCACCCTCACCTACGGCCGGGTGCACGCCATGAACGCGCTGCCGGGCATGGCGCTGACCGGTGCCGACCCCGGACGTCCGTCCGCCGAGGTGATCGGGGAGTACTTCACCGCCTACGAGCGCGCCTTCGGCCTGCGGGTACGGCGCCCGGTACGGGTGCGCGCGGTGCGCGAGGCCGGGGACGGGCGGCTGCGGGTGGAGACCGACGCGGGCGTGTGGACCACCCGGGCGCTGATCAACGCCACCGGCACCTGGGAGCGGCCGTTCTGGCCCCGGGTGCCGGGCCAGGAGACCTTCGCGGGCCGCCAGCTGCACACCGCCCGGTACCGCGGACCGGAGTCCTTCGCGGGCGAACGGGTGGTGGTCGTGGGCGGCGGCACCTCCGCCGTCCAGCATCTGCTGGAGATCTCCCGGGTGGCCGCCGCCACCACCTGGGTGACCCGCCGGGAACCGGTCTTCACCGACGGCCCGTTCGACGAGGAGCGGCGCCGCGCCGCGGTCGCCCTGGTGGCGGAGCGGGTGCGGGACGGGCTGCCGCCGCGCAGTGTCGTCTCCGTGACGGGCCTGCCCCTGACCGAGGAGATGCGGCGCGCCCGGGAGAGCGGGGTGCTGCGGCGGCTGCCGATGTTCGACCGGATCGCGCCGGGGGGCGTGGTGTGGGACGACGGGCGCGCGGTGGCGGCCGACAGCATCGTGTGGGCCACCGGTTTCCGCGCCGCGCTCGGCCATCTGGCGCCGCTGGGGCTGCGCGAGGCGGGCGGCGGCATCCGGCTGGAGGGCACCCGGGTGGTCCGCGATCCGCGGATCCACCTGGTCGGGTACGGCCCTTCGGCGAGCACCATCGGAGCCAACCGGGCCGGCCGGGCGGCGGTCCGCGAGCTCCGCGCGCTGCTGTCGTCCGGAAGCGCCCGCGGGCCCGCGGGCGGCGACGGGCCGGCACCGGCGGGGACGGCGGAGGCCGCCTGAGACACGCGCTGACCCACCGCCGCGGCGGTGGGTCAGCGGTGGGCGGCGGAGATGCTGGAGTCGCGTACGACCAGTTCGGGCTGGAGCACGATCTTCTGGTGCCGGTGCCGGTACCGTGCGGCGTCCTCGCCGGTCTCCTCGATGAGCAGGTCGGCGGCCGTCCGGCCCATCCGGTAGGCGGGCTGCCGCACCGAGGTGAGGGGGACGGCCGCCGCCGCGGCGAACTCGATGTCGTCGTAGCCGACCAGCGCCATGCCGTCCGGTACCGGGACCCCGGCCGCGAACAGCGTCTGCAGCACCCCCAGGGCCAGCAGGTCGTTCGCGCAGAACACCGCCGTCGGACGCGGCGTCATGCCCAGCAGCCGCGCCCCGGCGTCCCGTCCCGCCGCCACGTCCAGCCGCTCGCCCTCGACCAGGGTCAGCGCCTCCGGGGGCAGCCCGGCCTCACGCAGGGCCGCCAGGACCCCGGTGTGGCGGTCGCGGCACTGGGACAGCTGCATCGGTCCGCTCACGTAGACCAGTTCGCGGTGCCCCTGGGCGAGCAGGTGCCGCGCGGCCAGCGTGCCGCCGGTGACGTCGTCGACGGAGACCGAGCAGCACTCGTCGCCGGAGACCAGCCGGTCGACCATGACGTAGGGGATGCCGTGCCGCCGGAAGTCGGCCAGGCTGCGGCCGGTGGTGTCGGCCGGGGTGATCAGGACGCCGCGCACCCGCTGCTCGGCGAAGAGGGAGAGGTAGTCGGCCTCCTCGGCCGGGCTCTGGGCGCTGTTGCACAACATCACCCCCAGCCCTTCCTCCCGTGCCGCGCGCTCGGCGCCGGTGGCGACGTCGGCGAAGAAGGGGTTGGCCATGTCGAGCACCAGCAGTGCGATGATCCGGCTGCGCCCCGCGCGCAGCTGCCGCGCCGACTCGCTGCGCACGTAGCCCAGCTGGGTGATCACCGCCTGCACCCTGGTCCGGGTCTCCTCGGCGACCATCTCCGGGCGGTTGATGACGTTGGACACGGTGCCGACCGACACACCCGCCCGACGTGCCACGTCCTTGATCCCCACCATGCGCGCCACGAGCCCCGACCGTCCCCTGACCTGTGTCGTCCGCGGCTCCTGCCCCGGGCCGCGCGCCCATGCTACGCATCCGCGGTGGCGGCGCGGCACCGTCCGCACCCGGGGCCGCGGGGAAGCCCGCCGCGCAGACCGGCCGACGGCCCCGGCGTCGACGGTCGACATGAATGGTTTCAACAGCTATCCGGACAGCAGGACGGCACCCGGACCGCGCCACTGGGCGCGACCGGCCGGAAACCCGGCCGACGACCGCGGGCAGTGCCACGAGCGCGCCGGGATCCCGCCCTCTTGACACCCCCGCCGGGCACCCATAGCTTTCGCCTGATGAAACGATTCACAACACCTCCGGCAGTCAGGAGCCCTGACGCATGACCGCCGCCACGGCCGCAGTGAAGGCGGCCCTCAAGGAGCAGTCCGTCGAGACCCCCTCGTGGGCCTACGGCAACTCCGGAACGCGTTTCAAGGTCTTCACCCAGCCCGGCGTCCCGCGCACCCCGCGGGAGAAGCTCGACGACGCGGCCCGGGTGCACGCGCACACCGGCGTCGCACCGACCGTGGCCCTGCACATCCCCTGGGACCGGGTGGACGACTACGCGGCCCTGGCCGGGTACGCCGAGGGACTGGGGCTGCGGCTGGGGACGATCAACGCCAACGTCTTCCAGGACGACGACTACCGGCTCGGCAGTGTCTGCCATCCCGATCCGGCCGTGCGGCGCAAGGCCCTGGACCACCTGCTGGAGTGCGTCGACATCATGGACGCCACCGGCTCCCGCGACCTGAAGCTGTGGTTCGCCGACGGCACCAACTACCCCGGCCAGGACGACATCCGCGCCCGCCAGGACCGGCTGGCCGAGGCACTGGCGGAGGTGTACGGACGGCTGGGCGACGGGCAGCGCGTGCTGCTGGAGTACAAGCTGTTCGAGCCGTCCTTCTACACCACCGACGTCCCCGACTGGGGCACCGCCTACGCGCACTGCCTGCGGCTGGGCGAGAAGGCGCAGGTGGTGGTGGACACCGGCCACCACGCACCGGGCACCAACATCGAGTTCATCGTGGCGGTGCTGCTGCGCGAGGGGAAGCTGGGCGGTTTCGACTTCAACTCCCGCTTCTACGCCGACGACGACCTGATGGTCGGCGCCGCCGATCCCTTCCAGCTCTTCCGGATCATGTACGAGGTGGTGCGCGGCGGCGGCTACGGGCCGCGGACCGCGTTCATGCTCGACCAGTGCCACAACATCGAGCCGAAGATCCCCGCGATCATACGCTCGGTGCTGAACGTCCAGGAGGCCACCGCCAAGGCGCTGCTGGTCGACCGCGAGGCACTGGCGGCGGCCCAGCGGGACGGGGACGTGCTCGCCGCGAACGCCGTTCTGATGGACGCCTACAGCACCGACGTACGGCCGCTGCTGGCCGAGGTCCGCGAGGAGGCGGACCTGGACCCGGACCCGGTCGCGGCGTACCACCGCTCGGGGTGGGCCGGGCGGATCGCGGCGGAGCGCAGGGGCGGGCAGCAGGCCGGCTGGGGGGCGTGAGGAGCACCGTGACGGAGCACACCGCAGAGGACACCGTGGAAGACGCCGGAGAGCACGGCGCGGTGGTCGGGGAGCTGCTGGCCCGCTCCCACCGGCTCGGCGCCGATCCGCGCAACACCAACTACGCGGGCGGCAACACCTCCGCCAAGGGCACCGCCACCGACCCCGTCACCGGCGGCGAGGTGGAGCTGCTGTGGGTCAAGGGCTCCGGCGGCGATCTGGGCACGCTCACCGGGCGGGGTCTGGCGGTGCTGCGCCTGGACCGGCTGCGCGCCCTGCGGGATGTCTACCCCGGGGCGGAGCGCGAGGACGAGATGGTCGCCGCGTTCGACCACTGCCTGCACGGCCGGGGCGGCGCGGCCCCGTCCATCGACACCGCGATGCACGGCCTGGTGGACGCCGCGCACGTCGACCATCTCCATCCCGACTCCGGCATCGCGCTGGCCTGCGCGGCCGACGGCGAGAAGCTGACCGCCGAGTGCTTCGGCGACCGGGTGGTGTGGGTGCCCTGGCGCCGCCCCGGCTTCCAGCTCGGCCTGGACATCGCCGCGGTCAAGGAGGCCAACCCGCGGGCGATCGGCTGCGTACTGGGCGGGCACGGCATCACCGCCTGGGGCGAGAGCTCCGCGGAGTGCGAGCGCAACTCCCTGGAGATCATCCGCACCGCCGGGGCGTTCCTCGCCGAGCGCGGCCGGCCCGAGCCGTTCGGCCCGGTGATCGAGGGATACGAGCCGCTGCCGCCGGACGAGCGCCGCGCCCGCGCCGCCGCGCTGGCCCCGTACGTACGCGCCGCCGCCTCCGCCGACCGGCCGCAGGTCGGGCACTTCACCGACTCCGCGGTGGTACTGGACTTCCTCTCCCGCGCCGGGCACCCGCGGCTGGCCGCCCTGGGCACCTCCTGTCCGGACCACTTCCTGCGCACCAAGGTCCGCCCCCTGGTGCTGGACCTGCCGCCGACCGCGCCCCTGGCGGACGCGGTGGCACGGCTGGAGGAGCTGCACGAGGAGTACCGCGCGGAGTACCGGGCCTACTACGAGCGCCACGCGCGGCCGGACTCCCCCGCGATGCGCGGTGCGGACCCGGCCGTCGTCCTCGTCCCCGGCGTGGGGATGTTCTCCTTCGGCCGGGACGGGCAGACCGCGCGGGTGGCGGGCGAGTTCTACGTCAACGCGATCAACGTGATGCGCGGCGCGGAGGCGGTCTCGGCGTACTCCCCCATCGAGGAGTCGGAGAAGTTCCGCATCGAGTACTGGGAGCTGGAGGAGGCCAAGCTGCGCCGGATGCCCGCACCGGCGCCGCTGGCCACCCGGATCGCGCTGGTCACCGGCGCGGGCTCGGGGATCGGGCGGGCCATCGCGCGCCGGCTGGCCGCCGAGGGCGCCTGCGTGGTGGTCGCGGACGTCGACACGGCGGCGGCCGAGGCGGTGGTGGACGAACTCGGCGGCCCCGACCGGGCCGTGGCCGTGGGGATGGACGTCACCGACGAGGAGCGGATCGGGGCGGCCTTCGACGCGGCCGTCCTCGCCTTCGGCGGAGTGGACCTGGTGGTCAACAACGCGGGCGTCTCCGTGTCGAAACCGCTGCTGGAGACCACCGCCGCGGACTGGGACCGGCAGCACGCGATCATGCCCCGCGGCTCCTTCCTGGTCTCCCGGGAGGCCGCCCGGGTCATGGCCGCGCAGGGGCTGGGCGGCGACATCGTCTACATCGCCTCCAAGAACGCGGTGTTCGCCGGCCCGGACAACATCGCCTACGGCGCCGCCAAGGCCGACCAGGCCCACCAGGTGCGGCTGCTGGCGGCCGAGCTGGGCGGGCTGGGGATCCGGGTCAACGGCGTCAACCCCGACGGGGTGGTGCGCGGCTCCGGCATCTTCGCGGGCGGCTGGGGCGCGCGGCGTGCGGCCCTCTACGGGGTGCCGGAGGAGGAACTCGGCGCGTTCTACGCCCGGCGCACCCTCCTCAAGCGGGAGGTGCTGCCCGAGCATGTGGCGAACGCGGTGTTCGCCCTGGTCGGCGGCGAGTTGTCGCACACCACCGGGCTGCTCGTCCCGGTGGACGCCGGGGTCGCCGCGGCGTTCCTGCGCTGACCGGCGCCGTCCGTCCGGCCCGCCCGTCCTGCCCACCCCGCCGTCCTGCCGTCCCGCGCGTCCCCGGGAGGTTCCCGTGCCCTCCGTACCCCCTGCGTCTCCTGCGTCCGGTTCCTCCGGGCCCCTCTTCTTCGCCGCCGTCGACCTGGGCGCCTCCAGCGGGCGCGTCATGCTGGGCGCGGCCGGACCCGGCACCCTCCGGCTGCGCGAGGCGCACCGCTTCCCCAACCGCCCGGTCCGGGTGGGCGGGACCCTGTACTGGGACATCCTCGCCCTGTACCGGGGCGTGCTGGACGGACTGCGGGCGGCGGGCCGGCTCCTGCCCGGGCCGGGGCGCCTGGCCTCGGTCGGCATCGACTCCTGGGCGGTGGACCACGGCCTGCTGGACCCCTCGGGCACCCTGCTGGGCAACCCGGTGCACTACCGGGACGGGCGCACCGCGGGAGCCGCCGAGCGGGCCGCGGCCGTCATGCCGCCCGAGGAGCTGTACGCCGCCACCGGCCTGCAGCACCAGCCGTTCAACACCCTCCACCAGCTTCTCGCCGCGCGGGGCACCCCCGTGCTGGCCGCCGCCCGGCACCTGCTGCTGATCCCCGACCTGATCGCGTACTGGCTGACGGGCGAGATGGGCACCGAGCTGACGAACGCCTCGACCACCCAGCTGATCGACCCGCGCACCGGCGACTGGTCACGGCCGGTCGCGGAGGCGTTCGGTGTCGACCTGTCGCTGTTCCCGCCGCTGCGCCGGCCGGGCGACCCGGCGGGCGAGCTGTCGGCGGAGGTGCTCCGGGAGTGCGGGCTGACCGGGCCGGTGCCGGTCACGGCCGTCGGCTCGCACGACACCGCCTCCGCCGTGGCCGCCGTCCCGGCGGAGGGCCGCGGCGACGGGCGGTTCGCGTACGTCGCCACCGGCACCTGGTCGCTGGCCGGTGTGGAGCTGGACGCGCCCGTGCTCACCGGGGAGTCCCGGACCGCCAACTTCACCAACGAGCTGGGGGTGGACGGCACGGTCCGGTACCTGCGCAACATCATGGGCCTGTGGCTGCTCCAGGAGTGCCTGCGCGCCTGGGAGTCCGGGGCCGGGGGCCGGGATGTCCGGCTGGAGACGCTGCTGCGCCGGGCGGCGAAGGCGCCCCCGCTGCGCTCGGTGGTGGACGCGGGCGATCCGGGCTTCCTGGCCCCGGGCCGGATGCCCGAGCGCGTCGCCGAGGCCTGCCGCCGTACCGGTCAGCCGGTACCCCGCGATCCGGCCGAGACGGTCCGCTGCGTACTGGATTCCCTGGCCCTGGCCCACCGGCGGGCGGTCGCCGACGCGCGGCGGCTGTCGGGCCGGGAGGTGGCGGTGGTGCACCTCGTCGGCGGCGGGGCGCGCAACGAGCTGCTGTGCCGGCTGACAGCCGACGCCTGCGGGCTGCCGGTGGTCGCCGGGCCGGCCGAGGCGGCGGCCCTGGGCAACGTCCTGGTCCAGGCCCGGGCCGCCGGCGCCCTCCACGGCGGCCTGGCCGAGCTGCGGTCGCTGCTGCGGTCCACCCGCTCGCTGCGGCACCATGAGCCCATGGGTGACCGGGACGCCTGGCGGCGGGCGGAGGCCGCGGTATGCGGGTAGCGCTGTTCGTGACGTGTGTGACCGACGCGCTCCACCCGGGCACCGGGCGGGCCACCGTCACGCTGCTGGAGCGGCTGGGGGTGGCGGTGGACTTCCCCCTGGCGCAGAGCTGCTGCGGGCAGCCGCAGTTCAACACCGGATACCGGCGCCAGGCCGAACCGCTGGTGCGTCGCCACGCCCGGGCGTTCCGCGGGTACGAGTACGTCGTCACCCCGTCCGGCTCGTGCGCGGCGATGGTGCGGGAGAACCACGCCCGCGTCGCCGGCGGCGCCGGTGACGCCGCCCTGGAGCGGGCCGCGGCCGAGGTGGCGGCGCGGACGTACGAGCTGAGCGAGTTCCTGGTGGACGTGCTGGGGGTCACGGACGTGGGGGCGTACTACCCGCACACCGTCACCTACCACCCGACCTGCCACGGGCTGCGGGCGCTGGGTCTGGGCGACCGGCCGCGGCGGCTGCTGGCGGAGGTGCGCGGGCTGGAGCTGGTGGAGCTGCCGGGGGCCGAGGAGTGCTGCGGTTTCGGCGGGACCTTCGCGGTGAAGAACGCGGCGGTGTCGGCGGCGATGGGGGCGGACAAGGCGCGCGCGGTCGAGGACACCGGCGCGGCGGCGGTGTGCGCGGTGGACGACTCCTGTCTGACGCACCTCGGCGGCATCCTGGCCCGGCGCGGCTCGGCGGCCCGGCCGGTCCACCTCGCCGAGATCCTGGCCGCCACCGAGGACACCGGCGGGAACGGCGCGGACGGTGGCGCGTGACGGGGGGCCGTACGTACCTGGGCATGCCCGCCTTCCCCGCGGCCGCCGCCGAGGCCGTCCGGGACGCGCGGCTGCGCGGCAATCTGCGGCACGCCACCGGCACCATCCGCGCCAGGCGCGCGCGGGCGGTGGCCGAGCTGGACGACTGGGCGGCGCTGCGGGCGGCCGGTGCCGCGGTCAAGGACCGCACGCTGCGCCATCTCGACCACTACCTGGAACGGTTGGAGGCGGCCGTCACCGCCGCGGGCGGCACCGTCCACTGGGCGGCCGACGCCGACGCGGCCAACCGGATCGTCACCGCCCTGGTGGAGGCCACCGGCGAGCGGGAGGTCGTGAAGGTCAAGTCGATGGTCACCCAGGAGACCGGCCTCAACGCCGCCCTGGCCGAGGCCGGGATCCGCGTCTGCGAGACGGATCTGGCCGAGCTGATCGTCCAGTTGGGCGACGACCTGCCCTCGCACATCCTGGTGCCGGCCATCCACCGCAACCGGGGCGAGATCCGCGACATCTTCCGCGAGCGGATGGGCGAGTGGGGACTTCCGGCGCCGGAGGGCCTGACCGACGAACCGGCCCGGCTGGCCGAGGCCGCCCGGCTGCACCTGCGGGAGAAGTTCCTGCGGGCGAAGGTCGGCATCTCGGGGGCCAACTTCATGGTCGCCGAGACCGGCACCCTGGTGGTGGTGGAGTCGGAGGGCAACGGGCGGATGTGCCTGACCCTGCCCGAGACGCTGATCTCGGTGGTCGGCATCGAGAAGGTGGTGCCCACCTGGCGGGACCTGGAGGTCTTCCTCCAGCTGCTGCCGCGCTCCGCCACCGCCGAGCGGATGAACCCCTACACCTCGATGTGGACGGGCACCGCGGGCGCCGGGACGGACCCGGAGACGGCCGACGGCCCGCGCGTCTTCCACCTGGTGCTGCTCGACAACGGCCGCACCGACGCGCTCGCCGACACCGTCGGCCGCCAGGTGCTGCGCTGCATTCGCTGCTCGGCCTGTCTGAACGTCTGCCCGGTCTACGAGCGGGCCGGCGGGCACGCCTACGGCTCGGCCTATCCGGGCCCGATCGGCGCGGTCCTCACCCCGCAGCTGCGGGGCACCGCGACGGAGCTGGACGCCTCGCTGCCGTACGCCTCCTCGCTGTGCGGCGCCTGCTACGAGGTCTGCCCGGTCGCCATCGACATCCCCCGGGTCCTGGTGCACCTGCGCGAACGCGTCGTCGAGGGCGGTGCGGTGACGGTACGCGGAAAACGGGTGACGCTGCGGCCCGCGCGGGGTCACGCGGCCGAGCGGGCCGCGATGCGCGCCGCCCGCTGGGCCCTCGACCATCCCCGGGCGCTGCTGGCGGGTCAGCGGCTGGCCTCCCGTACCCGCCGGCTCCATCCGCGGCGGCTGCCGGGACCCGGCCGGGCGTGGACGGCGGACCGCGAGCTGCCCGGGGTGCCCGGGGAGTCCTTCCGCGCCTGGTGGCTGCGCACCCGGGGCGCCGGGAGCGCCGGAGAGGAGGGGGACGGGCGATGAGCGACCGCGAGGTGGTGCTGGACCGGATCCGCCGGGCCCTGCGGGACGTACCGCGCTCCGAGACGCCCGAGGACGTGCCCGTGGCCCGGGAGTACGCCCGGGCCCACGTCCCGGACGGCACCGGGGGCTCCGGGGCTGCCGGGGACGCCGGGGCACTGGCGGACCTGCTGGCGGAGAACCTGGCCGACTACCGCACCCGGGTGCACCGCACGGACGCCGACGGGCTGCCCCCGCTGCTGCGCCGGCTGCTGGCGGAGCGCGGCAGCCGCACGGTGCTGGTGCCGGCCGGTCTGCCGCCGTGGTGGCTGACGGCCGCGGTCGCCGACGGGCCCGGCGCCCCTGTCCGCGTCCACGACCGGGCCGGCGCCACGGCGCACGAACTGGACGCGGTGGACAGCGTGGTGACCGGGTGCGCGGTGGCGGTCGCGGAGACCGGCACGATCGTCCTGGACGGCGGTCCCGGCCAGGGACGCCGCCGCGTCACCCTGATCCCGGACCACCACATCTGCGTGGTCGAGGTGCCCGGCCAGGTGGTGGCCTCCGTCCCCCAGGCCCTGGAGCGGCTCGTCCCCACCCGTCCGCTGACCTGGATCTCCGGTCCGTCGGCCACCAGCGACATCGAGCTGAACCGGGTCGAGGGCGTCCACGGGCCGCGCACCCTGGAGGTGGTCCTCCTGGCGGAGTGACCGGACCCGGCGCCGTCACTCCACCGGCGGAGCCGGGCTGCTCCGTCGTCGCTCCGCACCCTGCGTCACCGTGCGTGGCCCCTTGTCGCGCACGGCGCACCCGGCTAGCTTCCCGGCATGCCCTCCCGCCGTTCCCTCCTCGCCGGCGGTGCGTCCGCCGCGCTGACCGCGCCCCTGCTCCCCTCCGCCGCTCCCGCGGCGGCCGCCGGGCCGGGACGGTCCCGCCGGCACGGTGTCGTCCCCGGCGCCGACGCCGAGGCCGCCCGCGGATGGTCCGTGCTGCGCGGCCGCCGGGTCGGGGTGATCAGCAACCCCACCGGCGTCCTGCGCGACACCACCCACATCGTGGACTCCCTGGCCGCGCACGGCTCACTGGAGATCGCCGGGATCTTCGGCCCCGAGCACGGCTTCCGGGGCAGCGCGCAGGCGGGCTCCTCCGAGCCGGAGTCCACCGATCCGCGCACCGGTCTGACGGTGTACGACGCCTACGGCGCGGGCGCGGCGCAGCTGGCCGCGCTGTTCACGAAGGCCGGCGCGGACACGATCGTCTTCGACATCCAGGACGTCGGCGTCCGCTTCTACACCTACATCTGGACGATGTACGCCGCGATGGCCGCCGCCCGCTCCACCGGTGCCCGCTTCGTGGTGCTGGACCGCCCCAACCCGATCGGGCGCCGTGCCGACGGCCCGCTGATGACCCCGGAGTTCACCTCCGGGGTGGGCGCCGGGGTGATCGTCCAGCAGCACGGGATGACGGTGGGCGAGCTGGCCGGCTACTTCAACGGGGAGCTGCTGCCGAAGGAGGGCCAGGGCGGCGCGGTGGAGCTGGAGGTGGTACGGCTGCGGGGCTGGGACCCGTACTCCACCGGCACCCACCGCGGCGAGCACGGCCTGCCGTGGGTGCCGCCCTCCCCGAACATGCCGACCCCCGACACGGCCGCCGTCTACGCCGGGACGGGGTACTTCGAGGGCACCAACCTCTCGGAGGGACGCGGCACCACCCGGCCGTTCGAGTTCATCGGCGCGCCGTACCTGGACCACCGCTACGGCGACCGGCTGAACGCCCGGAAGCTGCCCGGGGTGCGGTTCCGGGAGGCGTGGTTCACCCCGACCTCCGGCAAGCACACCGGTGTCCTCTGCGCGGGCGTGCAGCTGCACGTCACCGATCCGCGCCGCTACGAGCCGATCCCCACGGCGGTGGCGATGCTGGTGGAGGCCCGCCGCCACGACGGTTTCGCCTGGCGGCAGGACTCCTGGGACGCCGGGCGCCCGTTCTGGATCGACAAGCTCTCCGGTTCGCCCCGGCTGCGCGAGATGATCGACGCGGGTGAGGACGCCCGGGACGTGGTGGCCGCCTGGCGGGAGGAGGTCCGCGTCTTCGAACGGACCCGGCGCGCGTACCTGCTCTACGGCTGAGCACCGCTCCGGACGGGCGGCCCCGGACGGCTTCCCGCACGGGCGGGTCAGCGGCGCGGCCGTGCGCAGCCGGGATCGTCCTCCTCCCGGGCGGCGCCGCAGTGGAACACCTCCTCGGGCCGGGCGGCGGTGTCGGCGATGTCCCCGACCCGCATGAGGGAGATCCGCCGGCCGACCGGCTCGCCCCGGTCCTCGGGGAACCGGACGACGCCCGTGGCGCCGGAGAAGGGCCGCACCCGGTTCTGGTACAGCACCTCGGCGTGGACCGCCGCCGGGGTGACCGAGCGCGGGTCCCAGGACTGGCCGTTGACCCGGACGCGCGCGGTCAGCGTCTGGACGGCCCGCAGCAGCAGGGCGGCCGAGTCGTACGCGAGGCCGACGCGCTCGCCCACCGGCTCGCCCCGGTTCCCGCAGCGCGGCGGGTCGAGCACCGTGTCCGGCCCGTCCTCGCTGATCCACCTCAGGAACCTCTCCCCCGCCTCGTCCCTGCCGCCCCGCACCCGGGAGTGCAGGGCGCCGCAGGTGGCGTACGCCGCCTTCGAGACGTAGACCAGCGACAGGCCGCCCGGCGCGCTCCTGCGCAGCGCGGGGTTGGCCATGTAGCGGTTGACCGAGTCGTTGGCCACCAGATGACGCGGCTGGTCGTCCCCGCAGGAGTTGCCCAGCGCCCGCAGGAAGTCGTCGAACTCGGACCAGCGCCCGGCGAAGAAGAGCATGCCGCGGTAGCCGCACTCCCCGGCCAGGTTGTCGCCGGCCTCGAAGGGCTTGCTGTACTCGGTGCCGTCGAGACTCTCGTCCAGTCCGTCCAGGAGGGTCGAGACGTACAGGTCCTCCTCGCGGGAGGAGCGTTCGCCGAAGGTGTGGTAGACGCGGCTCTCGCGGACCCCGAGCACCTCCCGGGCGTACGCCGCGACGAGCCCGGCCTGGTCCCTGTTGGGCGGGGCGAGCTGGAGGTAGAGCCGGGAGTTGTCGTACATGCCGTCGGCGGAGAGCGTGGGGGCGACCGCGGGCAGCCCCGCCCGGTTGAGCTTCCGCAGCGCCGCCGCCGTGCTCCGGCGGCTCTCGACCAGACCGACGACGCCCACGACGGGGGCGTCCCCGCCCTCGCGCGCCAGCTCCGCGATCATGTCCACCAGGTCGTCGGCATGCCTCATCTGGAACCCGGCGTTGGCGACGACCACCCGCACGAGGGGGACGTCATGGGCGTCGGCGGGCTGCTGCATCCCCTCGTACTGGGCGACGGCCAGGCCCTCCAGCTCCTCCCGCTCGGCGGCGTAGGCCTCCTCGTTCTCCTTGGTGGAGCGGCCCGTCAGCGACCCCAGGTAGACGAGGGTGGCATAGGGGCGGCGCCGGTCGCTGCGCTCCCACAGCTCGCGCACCTCCCGGTTCTGGTCGAAGATCGTCCGCTGGACCCCCTGCAGCCTCTCCTGGCCCGGTTCGTCGTTGAACCTGAAGGCACCGCTGTCGCTGTAGCCGATGCACTCGCCGTCCACGCCGCGCACCGAGATCTGCCCGGCGAAGGGCCGGTGGGCACAGCCCGGCCAGCCCAGTTCCCGCCCCGTCCAGCCGAGGAGCGGGAGGAGGAGCGCCAGGCACACCGCCGCGGCGAACGACCGGTGGGTGAACCACGGCGGGCGGGGTGCCTCGATCCCCCTGGTCCGGCCGGTCCGCTCGGTGGCGTCCGGCCCGGGCAGCCGCACGGGCAGGTACCAGGCCGTGCGCGGCTGCGTCAGCCGTCTGCGGCGCAGCGTCTGCCGCCACCTGCGCCAGTCCTCGCCGCCGTCGGCGAGCTCCTCCAGCAGGACGGTGCGGGCGTCCTCCGGGGCCTGTCCGGCGATCCGGCGGGGCGGCCGGGGCCCTGCGTACACCAGCAGCAGCGGGTCCCACTCCCCGGTCTCGACGCGTACGTCGTTGACCAGGCCGAGCAGCCGCTCGCCCAGGTCCTCGCCGTCTCCGGTGTCGCCGGTGTCGCCGGTGCCCTCCCGCTGCCGGCCGGGCCCCTGGAGCAGCACCACGGGATGGGCGGTGCGCCGCCATCCCCGGCCGTGGCGGAGCGAGCGGGCGTACGCCTGCCGGAGGTCCTCCAGGAAGGCATGGACCTGCAGCCGGTCGATCTGCTCGGGGTCCGTGTCGTCCCGGGCCTCGGTGGTGAGCCGCTCGGCCAGGGCCAGGAAGGTGCCGGGCGGCTTCGGCTCCGGGTAGCGCTGGCGCGCGAACCACCGGTAGGTGCGGCCCGGGCCCGGGATCCGGTCGGAGACCGCGGCCCGGAACAGCACCGCCGGGAGCACTCCGTGGGCCAGGCGCCACAGCAGATAGGGGACCAGCCCGAGCTGGCCGACGGCGCCGGGATCCCCCTGGCCCGCCCGGGAGGGACGCCGGCGCTCGTGGAGCCGGCGGACGAGCTCGGCGGGGATCTCGTCCGCCGGGTATCCCGACAGGCGCTGCGCCAGCAGCCACCGCAACAGTCCCAGGTGCCGGAACCACAGCCGTCCGGCGGCGGAACTCCGCCCCGACAGCGCCGTGCTCGTCCTGGTCAGCAGATCGCCGATGGTGGCCCCGTCGCCCGGCCGGCCGATCCGGATCCGTGCGTGGGGCACCTGGCGCCGCACGACCGAGGCGCCGTTCAGGCCGTCCTCCACCGCGTCGAGCACCGCCTCCCCCCGCTCACCGGTGAGCCACAGGAGCGGCAGCGGGGACTCCGTGCGGCGGGGGCGTCGCACCAGCAGTGCGATCAGTTCGAGGAACACCCCGGTGCCCCGCGGCAGAGCGGCTCCGCTGTCACGCGCCCGGACCGGTGTCCCCGGCCGCGTCCCTGACTGTGCGTCCATGTCTTCCTACCCCCCGTCACCCTGCTGTGCCGTCCCGTTCTAGCGCACGGTCGCGGTCCGGGGGAGGGAATTTCCGGCAGAAAACAGGTTTCTCGGCGGGGCGCCGGCCGCGGCGGGCCCCGGACGCGTCCGCCGGGCCGCCGCCGCACGGCAGACGTAACGCCGTGTTCTCGCACGAGTCGTCGGCCTGTATCGCGGGGGCGGGAGGGTCTGAGTCCGTCACACCCCTCGATCCCGTGTGAAGGAGTCCCCCGTGCTGCGCATCGTCACGCCGCTCACCACTCTGCCCCTGGTGCTTCTCGCCCTGTCCGAACCCTCGGAGGAGGAGGGACCGGAGGGTGCGGCCGGGGTTCCGTCGTACCCCGGCCACGGCTGGCGCTACACCCTGGCCGGCGGTGGCACCGACGACCTGTACACCGTCCAGGTGACCTGTGACCGCGCCGTGCCGGATCCGCCGGCCGGCCCGGGCGGGGAGCGGAGCGCGGTACCGGTCACAGTTCGGCGGTGAAGGCCTCGTAGGCCTCCCGTCCGAACAGGACGAAGCGGATCTCCTCGAAGGCTTCCCTCCCGGCGTCCCCGGCGGCCCCCGCGCCCTTGCCGGCCTCCTCCCGCACCGCGCGCAGCGCGATGCGGGCCCCGTCGTCCATCGGCCAGCCGTAGACGCCGGTGGAGATGGCGGGGAAGGCGACGGTGCGGGCGCCCAGTTCGCGTGCCACGCGCAGCGACTCCCGGTAGCAGGAGGCGAGTTGCTCCGAGCGGTCCTCGGTGGCGGACCAGACCGGTCCCACCGTGTGGATCACCCAGCGCGCGGGCAGCCGTCCGGCCGTGGTGGCCACCGCCCGGCCGGTCGGCAGCCCCCCGGGGTAGCGGGAGGCGCGCAGGGCGCGGCACTCGGCGAGGATCTCCGGGCCTCCCCTGCGGTGGATCGCCCCGTCGACGCCTCCGCCGCCCAGCAGCGTGGAGTTGGCGGCGTTGACCATCGCGTCGACGGACTGCTCGGTGATATCTCCTGGGACGAGGTGGATTGTGACCATGCAGTCATCCTGCCATCGGGCCGGGTCCACTCGGCGGGGCTTCCCCGCCTCTCCCCGGCGCTCTCGGCGGGACCCCGCGGCCGGCCCCGTGGCCGCGGTCCCCGTCACCGGGCGGCCGCTTCTCTCCACCTCGCTCACGGCCGCGCCGGGAGCCGCACGGGAAGCCGCGCCGCCCAGGCCAGCCCGCCGAGCAGATGACGGCGGAAGGCGGGATCGGAGTAGGACTCGCGGGTGTGGCCCAGAGCGGTGTAGAAGGACCGGCCCCCGGTGTTCTCGTGGCACCAGGCCAGCGGGTGGTCCTCCCCCATCCCACCGCCCTCGTACGTGGTCTCGTCGGCGGAGAGCAGCACCCGTACCCGGCCGCGCGGACTGGTCCGGAAGTCGTACCACTCGTCGGTGAACGGCCAGACGGCGTCCAGGTGCGCGGTGGCCGGGTGGTCGTGGTCCTCCACGACCGCGCTCCCCGGCTGGAGGTCGGGGTGCCGCTCGAAGCGGGCCCCCACCAGCTCCCCGTACCAGGGCCAGTCGTACTCGGTGGTGGCGGCGGCATGGACGCCGACGAACGCGCCGCCGCCCTCCACGTACGTCCGCAGGGCGGCGCGGCTGCCGGGTGTGAGCACCTCGCCGCTGGTGGAGAGGAACACCACGGCCCGGCAGCCGTCCGCCAGGGCGGCGGCGAACTCGCCGGGTTCCTCGGTGGCGGTGACGGCGAAGCCGTGCTCGTCGCCGAGGGACCGGAAGGCGTCGACGCCGTCCGGGATGGAGTCGTGCCGGTAGTCGGCGGTCCGGGTGAAGACGAGGATCCCTGTGTAAGTCATGACTCCATGCTCCCCGCTCCGTCCGGGTGGCAGGCGGTCGGCGTGGCCGGGAACACCGCGGGCCTCCGGCCACTACCCTCGGGGGCATGCCCGCAGCCCGTTTGAAGGATCTCGTCGTGGACGCCGGTGACCACCAGGCGCTCGCCGACTGGTGGTGCACCGCACTGGGATACGAACGCCGCAGGCCGATGGGGCACCCACCGCCCCCGCCCGAGTGGCCGGTGGCCATCCACCACCCGCAGGACGCCACCCCGGTGATCTGGTTCCACTCGGTGCCCGAGCCGAAGACCGGCAAGAACCGGGTGCACTTCGATGTCTGGGGCGACACCGAGGAACTGCTCGCGCTGGGTGCCACCCTGGTGCGGCGGCGCGACCGGGAGATCGAGTGGGACGTCCTGGCCGACCCGGAGGGGAACGAGTTCTGCGTGTTCGCCCCGCGCAGGCCGGGTTCCCTCGGGCCGGGCGGGAGCGAGGGCCGGTGACGGACGCCACGACGGGCTCCGTGACGGGCCCGGGGACACGGCTGATCGACACGGTGGCGTGGGTCCACCTGCGCGACGGCAGGATCCTGGGCACCCGGACCCGCGGCAAGGAGCTCTTCTACATTCCCGGCGGCAAGCGCCACGACGGCGAGAGTGATGTCCAGACCCTGCTGCGGGAGGTCGAGGAGGAGCTGACCGTGGCGATCGTCCCCGGCAGCGTCGTCCACGTGGGCACCTACGAGGCACCGGTCGACCACCGCACACCGGATGTGATGGTCAGAATGGCCTGCTACACCGGCGACCACCGCGGCACGCTCACCGCCAGCAGCGAGATCGAGGAGATCGCCTGGTTGTCGTACGCCGACCGCGACCGGGTGCCGCCGGTGGACCAGCTGGTCTTCGACGAACTGCGCGCGGCGGGCGAGCTGTCGTGACCGGGCCGGCGGCCGGGCGGCCGGAGCGACCGGCTCAGTAGCGCTCGACCAGGTGCCCGCGGCCGGCGGGCGGTTCGTACGGCTCGGGCCAGAAGTCGGTGACGGTGTCGATCAGTCCGTCGCCGTCCAGGGTGAAGAAGCACAGGCCGGGCACGGTGTCGCCGTCCACGGTGAAGCCCGTCCAGCTCACTGCCTGGCGCTCCTCGGCCACGACGCGCTCCACGGTCACCCGCCAGGCACCGGGGTACTCGGCGTTGAAACGCACACAGGCCTCCCGGCCGCGGACCCGTTCGCGGGTCTGGGGCAGCTCGTAGACGACGCCGGGCGCCAGCAGGGCTCCGAAGGCGTCCCAGTCCCGGGCCTGCGCCGCGGACCAGTACCGCTCGATCACCGCTCGAGCACTCCAGTCACCAGTCATACCGCCGGATTCTGCCCCACGGCACCGACAGCGGTGGCCGGGCCGGTGTCCGGGCGGTTCAGGCGGAGGCCGGCTCCACCGCTCCGGGCCCCGGGGCGGCGGAACCCGGGGCGGCGTCCTCCGGGGCGGCGGGCAGGACGGCGTCGCGGCGCAGCAGGGCCGCGTAGCGTCCGTCGCGGGCGAGGAGCTCCTCGTGGGTGCCGCGCTCGGCGATCCGGCCGCCGTCGAGCACGACGATCTGGTCGGCGTCGCGGATCGTCGACAGCCGGTGGGCGATCGTCAGCGTCGTACGTCCCGAGGAGAGCGCGTCGATCGCCCGCTGGACCGCCTGCTCGGTACGGGTGTCCAGGGCGCTGGTGGCCTCGTCGAGAATGAGGACGGGCGGGTCGCGCAGGATCGTCCGGGCGATGGCCAGCCGCTGCTTCTCACCGCCCGAGAAGCGGTAGCCGCGCTCGCCGACGAGGGTGTCGTACCCCTGGGGCAGCGAGACGATGTGGTCGTGGATCTGGGCGGCGCGCGCCGCGGCCTCCAGCTCGGCGTCCGTGGCGCCGGGCCGGGCGAAGCGGAGGTTGTCCGCGACGGAGGCGTGGAAGAGGTAGGTCTCCTGGGAGACCACGCCCACCGCCCGGGCCAGGGAGTCGAAGTCCAGGTCCCGTACGTCGATCCCGTCGATGGTGACCCGGCCGGAGGTGACGTCGTACAGCCGGGGCACCAGATAGCTCAGCGTGCTCTTGCCGGATCCGGTGGGGCCGACGACGGCGAGGCTGCCGCCCGCGGGGACGGTCAGGTCGATGCCGCTGAGGGCGGGGGACCCGGCGGCCGGATCGTAGGAGAAGGAGACGTCCTCGAAGCGGACCTCGCCGCGTGCCCGGGCCAGCCGCACGGGCCGGGCGGGCTCGGTGATGTCCACCGGCAGGTCCAGGTACTCGAAGATGCGCTGGAAGAGGGCCAGCGAGGTCTGTATCTGCACACCGGTGTTCAGCAGTGAGACGGTCGGCCGCAGCAGGCCCTGCTGGAGGGTGACGAAGGCGACCAGCGTGCCGATGGAGAAGGCCGGACCGCCGAGCTGGAGGAGCAGGCCGGCCGTCCAGTACAGCAGCGCCGGGATGGCGGCCATCACGATGCCGATGACCGACATGCGCCAGCGCCCGGCCATGTTGGCACGGACCTCCAGGTCCGCCAGGCGATCGGACTCCTCCGCGAAGACCCGGGTGAGGGAGTCGGCGCGGCCCATGGTGCGGCCCAGCAGGATACCGCTGACCGACAGCGACTCGGTCACCATCGCCGACATCGCGGCCATCTGCCGCTGCCGCCGGGTGGCGATCGTCTTGCGCTCGCGGCCGACCCGGCGGCTGATCCAGACGAACAGCGGCAGCAGCACCAGCGAGACGATCGTCAGCCGCCAGTCCAGCACCAGCATGGCGACGAGGGTCGCCACCACGCTGGTGAGGTTGGACACCAGGGAGGTCGCGGTGGAGGTGACGGTGGCCTGCATGCCGCCGATGTCGTTGGCGATGCGGGACTGGACCTCACCGGTGCGGGTGCGGGTGAAGAACGCCAGGGGCATTCGCTGGAGCTTGGCGTAGACACCGGTGCGCAGATCGTGCATGACGCGCTGGCCGACCGTGGTGCTGATCAGCGTCTGGAGGACGTTGAAGACACTGGTCAGCACCGCCGTGGCGATCATGCCGAGGGCGAGCAGGGACAGCAGGCCGGTGCGCTGCTGCGGGATCGCCACGTCGAGGATCTCGCGCAGCAGGAACGGGGAGGCGACCGAGACCAGCGAGGACGCTCCGACGAGCAGGCCGACGACTGCCAACCGCCCCCGGTAGGGGCGGAACAGCCGCAGGATGCGGCTCATCTGGGCGGGCGGCTGCGGTGCGCCCTTCTCCCGGGGCGGCGGGGTCCAGGCGGGTTCGTCGTGGTGCAACGCGCTCCTTCGGCGGTGGGCGATCGATGGGGGCGGCCGGTTCACCAGCCTACGGCCGGGAGCGGTGGGCCGGGTGGCCTGGCGGACCGGGCTCTCCCGGTCGCCCGCCACGGCCGCCGGGCGCCCCGGCGACCCCCGGGGCCGCTGCCCCGGCGGGAACGGCGGAGCAGCGCCGGGGCAGCGGAAAAGGGCGGTGACGGCCGGTTGTGCGCGGCCGTGCGGAAAATCCTTTGCCCGCCAACGGATACCGGAGGAGCCTTGCACGGTTGCCCGCCGCCGAGACCGCCCCTGGGACGCCATGCAGATTCGTGATCTTCCGTACTCCGATCCCGGTGATCCCGACACCCGGTCCGGATTCCGCTTCCTGCTGTGGCTGTACCGCGCGCAACTCGGCGGCCAGCTGAGATCCCTGGCCTGGGGCACCCTCCACATGACGGCGGTCGCCGCCTTCCCGCTGGCCGTGGGGCTGGCCGTGCAGGCCGCCGCCGACCGCTCCGGGAGAGGGCTCGCCGCGGCGGGCGCACTGATGGCGGTGCTGGGGCTGGTGGTCACGGTCGGCGACACCATGCTGCACCGCACCGCCGTCACCAACTGGATCACCGCGGCGGCCCGGATACAGCAGCTGCTGGCCCGGCGGACCGCGGAACTGGGGGCCGCCCTGACCCGGCGGGTGGCGGCCGGGGAGGTCGTCGCCGTCTCCACCGGGGACATCGAGAAGATCGGCTGGTGCGTGGAGAGCGCCTCCCGCTTCGGCGCGGCGCTGCTGGGCACGGTCGGGGTGTGCACGGCCCTGGTGGTGTACGAACCGCCACTGGGTGGTCTGGTGGTCCTGGGCGTGCTGGCACTGGCACTGGCCGTACTGCCGTTGCTGCCGCCGGCGACCCGGCGCGCCGACGCGCAGCGCGCGAAGGCGGGCCGGGCCACCGAGCTGGCCGCGGACACGGTCGCCGGGCTGCGGGTGCTGCGTGGCATCGGCGGGGAGGAGCTGTTCCTGGCCCGGTACCGCCGGGCCTCGCAGGAGGTGCGGTGGGCGGCGGTGCGCACCGCGCGGATGTGGTCGCTGATCGACGCCGTGCAGGTGGCCCTGTCCGGACTGCTGCTGATCTCGGTGGTCTGGTCCGGCGCCCGGCTGGTGCTGGAAGGCCGGATCGCCGTGGGCGAGCTGGTGGCGGTGTACGGCGCGGTGACCTTCCTGCTCTTCCCGCTGCGGCTGTTCCAGGAGTTCGCCATGGCGTGTTCCTTCGCCCGGCCCTCGGCCGGCAGGGCGGCCCGGATCCTGGCCCTGCGGCGCCATCCGGGGACCGGAGACGCCGGGCGCACCGGGCCCGGAGCCGCCGAGGCGCCCCGCGGTGATCTGTACGACCCGGTGAGCGGGCTGCTCGCACCGGACGGACGGTTCACCGCGGTGGTGTGCGGCGACCCGGACTCGGCCGGACGGCTCGCCGAGCGGCTGGGCGGACACGGTGCCGCCCGGGACGAGAGGGTCCCGTCGGTGCTGCTGGGTGGGGTGCCCCTGGAGGAGGTGCCGCCGGCGGCGGCCCGTGCCGCCGTGCTGGTACAGGACAAGGACCCGGTGCTGCTGTCGGGCACGCTGCGCGAACTGCTCGACGTGCCCTCCTCCGGCAGGGTCACTCCCCGACGGGCGCTGGAGGCCGCCCAGTGCGGTGATGTGCTGCACGCCCTGGCACGCGGCGGCACCGGCCCGGACGGGGACCCGGTGGAGGCGCGGATCACCGAGCGCGGCAGGTCCCTGTCGGGCGGCCAGCGCCAGAGGCTGGCACTGGCCCGGTCACTGGTCGCCGACCCCGGGGTGCTGGTGCTGGACGAGCCGACCAGCGCGGTGGACTCGCACACCGAGGCCCGGATCGCCGACGCGCTGCGGCAGGTCCGCGCAGGCCGCACCACGGTGGTGTTCTCCTCCAGTCCGCCGCTGCTGGACCGGGCCGACCGGGTGGCGTTCGTCCGGGGCGGCGCGGTGACCGCCGTCGGCACCCACCGGGAGCTGCTGGCGAACGGGACGGAGTACCGCGCGGTGGTCACCCGCGAGACCGGCGGTGTGACGGGCGGCGACGGTGACGGTGACGGCAGCGGTGACGGCGGTGCGGCCGGAGAGGTCCGGCGGCCGCGGGAGCGCGAGCGCGAGCGGATGGAGGAAACGGCGTGATCGGTGTCCCGCCCCCCGAGTACGATCCGGCCGCGCCGGAGTCGGCCACGACCCTGCCGGTCGGCACCCCGCGGACCGTGCGCGCCTACGCCGGTGAGCTGCTGCGGCGGCACCGCGGCGCGTTCGCGGTACTGGTGGCGGTGAACACGGTGGCGGTGGTGGCCTCCATGGTCGGCCCCCAGCTGCTGGGGCGCGTTGTGGAGGACCTCGCCTCCGGTACCCGCGAGCCGCAGCTGGAACGCGCCGTCGCCCTGTTCGCCGTCGCCCTGGCCGTCCAGACCCTGTTCGTGCGGCAGGTGCGGCTGCGCGGTGCCGTGCTGGGCGAGCGCATGCTGGCGGATCTGCGCGAGGACTTCCTCGTCCGCTCGGTGGGGCTGCCGCCGGGTGTGCTGGAGCGGGCCGGTACCGGGGATCTGCTGTCCCGGATCACCACCGACATCGACCGGCTGGCGGGCGCCATGCGGGAGGCCGTGCCGCAGCTGTCCATCGGTGTCGTGTGGGCGGGGCTGCTGCTGGGGGCGCTCGCGTTCACCGCGCCGCCGCTGGCGGTGGCCGTGGTGGTGGCCCTGCCGGTGCTGCTGGTGGGCTGCCGCTGGTACTACCGGCGGGCGCCCGGCGCCTACCGCTCCGAGGCGGCGGGCTACGCCGCCGTCGCCGCGGCACTGGCCGAGACCGTGGACGCGGGGCGGACGGTGGAGGCCCACCGGCTGGGCGCTCGCCGGGTGGCCCTGTCCGAGCGCCGTATCCGCGAGTGGACCGCCTGGGAGAGGCGCACCCTGTGGCTGCGGACGGTGCTCTTCCCCGTGGTCAACGCGTTCAACGTGCTGATCCTGGGCTCGGTGCTGATGCTCGGCGGTCTCTTCGTGCTGGAGGGCTGGATCTCGGTGGGGGAGCTGACCACCGGTGCGCTGCTCGCCCAGATGCTGGTCGAGCCGATCGGCATGATCCTGCGCTGGTACGACGAGCTGCAGGTGGCCCAGGTCTCCCTGGCCCGGCTGGTCGGGGTGCGGGAGATCGCCCCGGACACCGGCGACGGCACGGTGGAGCCCGCGGGCCGCGAGGTGCGGGCCGACGAGGTGCGGTTCGGCTACCGGGCCGGCGACGACGTACTGCACGGTGTGTCGCTGGACGTGGCGCCCGGTACCCGGGTCGCGCTGGTCGGTCCGTCGGGCGCGGGCAAGTCGACGCTGGGGCGGCTGCTGGCGGGCATCTACGCCCCGCGGACGGGCGCGGTCACCCTCGGCGGCGCCGAGCTCGCCCGGATGCCCACGGAGCGGGTGCGCGAGCACGTGGCGCTGGTCAACCAGGAGCACCATGTGTTCGTCGGTTCGCTGCGCGACAATCTGCGACTGGCGAGGGCGGACGCCTCCGACACCGAGCTGTGGGGCGCGCTGGCGGCGGTGGACGCCGACGGCTGGGCGCACGGTCTGGTGGACGGCCTGGACAGTGAGGTCGGTTCCGGCGGACTGGCGGTCACCCCCGCCCGGGCCCAGCAGATCGCGCTGGCCCGGCTGGTGCTGGCCGACCCGCACACCCTGGTGCTGGACGAGGCGACCTCGCTGCTGGACCCGCGTGCCGCCCGTCGTCTGGAGCGTTCGCTCGCCCGGGTGCTCCGGGGGCGCACCGTGGTGGCGATCGCCCACCGGCTGCACACCGCGCACGACGCGGACGTGATCGCGGTGGTGGAGAACGGCAGGATCAGCGAGCTGGGCAGCCACGACGACCTGGTCGCCGCGGACGGCGCCTACGCGGCGCTGTGGCGCTCCTGGCACGGCTGAGCCCGTCCGGGCACCACCCGGACCACCCGTACCGCCGGCCCTCCTCCTCCCGCCTCCCCGCCGGAGCGTGGCGACGGTACGGGGAGGGCCGGACGGGTTCAGCCGGCGAACCCCAGGGCCCACAGCCCGCTCAGCGCGCCGGTCAGCATGAAGCCCGGCATCAGGATCTTCAGCTCCACCCAGCTGCCCGCCCGGAAACGCACCGGCTTGGGCGGGCCCAGCGGATACCAGCGCCTGCTTCCCACGGGGATCGGCCACAGTATCGGGCAGCCGGAGACGGTGATGGCGTCGCCGACGTTGTGGACCAGGGAGCCGAGCACGATCGGCAGTCCGAGCCACAGGTACTCCTGTCCGGCTCCGGTGAACAGCCAGTCCGCCCCGTTGCCCGGCCTGTCCAGGATGCCGGCCAGTATCCAGGCGCTGGTCGCGCCCAGCAGCCAGACCAGGACATCGCTGGAGACGCGTGCCGCCCGCCACAGCAGCCCCTCGACGGCCAGCACCAGGTGGACGAAGAGAATGGCCAGGACAGCCCAGCGGCCGCCCAGCACCGCCAGCGCCGAGAAGCCCGCCCCCACCGCGACCGCCCACAGCCAGGTGTGGGTGAGGGTGCGGTGGCCGCCCGCCCGGCTGGGGTCCCCGGACTTGCGGGTGGCCTTGTAGACCGCGCACGACAGCCGCTCGATCACCACGCACAGCCACTTGGAGAACGGGCCGAAGGCCCGGGAGATCGTCGCCGACTTGTGGTCGAGGTCGGGGGCCAGCGCCGCGCCCGCGCAGATCAGCGCACCGGCCAGCAGGACCGGCCAGGGCATCGGCCGGTCCAGGCTGTACGTCACCGCCCCCACCACCAGCCACGCCGCCGCCCCCGACAGCGAATGCGCCGGTCCCATCATGTGCGCCCCCCACCCCTCGTGCTCGTTGCGCCGCCCTGCCGGCGACACAGCGTAGCGCCGGTGATCTTCGTACCGTCGGCCGGTTCCCCCCGGGGCGGTCACGGAAGGCAGTATGGAGTGCGTGACCCTTATCGATCAGATGCCGAGCACCGCAGACCCCGACGCTCTCTACGACGCCTTCTCCTCCTGGGCCGAGGGACGGGGCATCACGCTCTATCCCGCCCAGGAGGAGGCACTGATCGAAGTGGTCTCCGGGGCGAACGTCATCCTGTCCACCCCGACGGGCTCCGGCAAGAGCCTGGTCGCGGCCGGAGCGCACTTCGCCGCGCTCGCCCAGGACAAGGTCACCTTCTACACCGCCCCCATCAAGGCACTGGTGTCGGAGAAGTTCTTCGACCTGTGCAAGATCTTCGGCACCGAGAACGTCGGCATGCTCACCGGTGACGCCTCGGTCAACGCCGACGCGCCCGTGATCTGCTGCACCGCCGAGGTGCTCGCCTCCATCGCGCTGCGGGACGGCGCGGACGCCGACATCGGCCAGGTCGTGATGGACGAGTTCCACTTCTACGCCGAGCCGGACCGGGGCTGGGCCTGGCAGATCCCCCTGCTGGAACTGCCGCAGGCGCAGTTCGTCCTGATGTCGGCGACTCTCGGCGACGTCAGCCGCTTCGAGGAGGACCTGACCCGCCGCACCGGGCGTCCGACCGCCGTGGTGCGCTCCGCCACCCGCCCGGTGCCGCTGAGCTACGAGTACCGCACGACCGGTCTGACCGAGACGCTGACCGAGCTGCTCGAGACCCACCAGGCCCCGGTGTACATCGTGCACTTCACCCAGGCGCAGGCGGTGGAGCGGGCCCAGGCGCTCATGAGCATCAACATGTGCTCGCGTGCGGAGAAGGACGAGATCGCCAAGCTGATCGGCAACTTCCGCTTCACCACCCGGTTCGGGCGGAACCTCTCGCGCTACGTCCGGCACGGGATCGGGGTGCACCACGCCGGGATGCTGCCGAAGTACCGGCGGCTGGTCGAGAGACTGGCCCAGGCGGGACTGCTGAAGGTCATCTGCGGCACCGACACCCTCGGTGTGGGCGTCAACGTGCCCATCCGCACGGTGCTGTTCACCGCGCTGGCCAAGTACGACGGCAGCCGGGTGCGCGTGCTGCGGGCCCGGGAGTTCCACCAGATCGCCGGCCGTGCCGGGCGGGCGGGCTTCGACACGGCGGGCCTGGTGGTGGCCCAGGCGCCCGAGCACGTCATCGAGAACGAGAAGGCCCTCGCCAAGGCCGGCGACGACCCGAAGAAACGCCGCAAAGTGGTCCGGAAGAAGGCGCCGGAGGGCTTCGTCAACTGGAGCGAGAAGACCTTCGAGAAGCTGATCGCCTCCGAGCCGGAGCCGCTCACCTCCCGCTTCCGGGTGACCCACGCGATGCTGCTGTCCGTCATCGCGCGGCCCGGCGACCCCTTCCAGGCGATGCGCAAGCTGCTGGAGGACAACCACGAGGACCGGCGCAGCCAGCTGCGCCACATCCGGCGGGCGATCGCCATCTACCGCTCGCTGCTGGACGGCGGTGTCGTCGAACAGCTCGACGCCCCGGCCGCCGGAGGCGAAGGAGGGGCGGGACGCCGCATCCGGCTGACCGTCGACCTCCAGCAGGACTTCGCCCTCAACCAGCCGCTGTCCACCTTCGCACTGGCCGCCTTCGAACTGCTGGATCCCGAGTCGCCCTCGTACGCCCTGGACATGGTCTCCGTCGTGGAGTCCACGCTGGACGACCCCCGGCAGATCCTGGCCGCCCAGCAGAACAAGGCCAGAGGCGAGGCGGTGGCGCAGATGAAGGCGGACGGCGTCGAGTACGAGGAGCGCATGGAGCGGCTGGCCGACATCGGTCACCCCAAGCCGCTGGAGGAGCTGCTCTTCCACGCCTACGGCGTCTACCGCAAGAGCCACCCCTGGGTCGGCGACCACCCCCTGTCGCCGAAGTCCGTCGTCCGTGACATGTACGAGCGGGCGATGACCTTCGGGGAGTTCGTCTCGCACTACGAGCTGGCCCGCACCGAGGGCATCGTGCTGCGCTACCTGGCGAGTGCCTACAAGGCGCTGGAGCACACCGTGCCGGACGACCTGAAGTCCGAGGACTTCCAGGACATCGTCGCCTGGCTCGGCGAGATGGTCCGCCAGGTCGACTCCAGCCTGCTGGACGAGTGGGAGCAGCTGGCCAATCCCGAGGACGAGACGGCCGAGGAGGCCCAGGACCGCGCCGACCAGGTCAAGCCCGTCACCGCCAACCCCCGTGCCTTCCGCGTCCTGGTGCGCAACGCGATGTTCCGCAGGGTGGAGCTGGCCGCGCTGGACAAGGTCGAGGAGCTGGGCGAGCTGGACGCCGACGCCGGCTGGGACGCCGACGCCTGGGCGACCGCCCTGGACGCGTACTGGGAGGAGTACGACGAGCTGGGAACCGGCCCGGACGCCCGCGGGCCGAAGCTGCTGCGGATCGAGGAGCGCCCCGAGGACGGTCTGTGGAAAGTCCGTCAGACCTTCCACGACCCGGCCGGCGACCGGGACTGGGGCATCTCCGCCGAGGTCGACCTCACGGCCTCCGACGAGGAGGGCCGAGCGGTGATCAAGATCATCGACGTCGGGCGGCTGTGACGGCGAGGCCGGAACACACGAGGGAGTACGGACGATGACCGAATCCACCCGGCCGGTACCCCCGGCCGCCCCGGGCAGTCCGGCCGAACGTCTGGTGGATCTGCTCGACCTGGAACGGATCGAGGAGAACATCTTCCGCGGGCACAGCCCCGACGAACCGCTGCAGCGCGTCTTCGGCGGCCAGGTCGCCGGACAGGCCCTGGTCGCGGCGGGGCGCACCACCGACGGCGAGCGCCCGGTGCACTCGCTGCACGCGTACTTCCTGCGGCCGGGAGTGCCCGGGGTGCCGATCGTGTACCAGGTCGAGCGGGTACGCGACGGTCGCTCCTTCACCACCCGGCGGGTGGTGGCCGTACAACAGGGCCGGACGATCTTCAATCTGACCGCCTCCTTCCATCGGGACGAACCGGGTTTCGAGCACCAGCTGCCGATGCCCCGGGTGCCGGACCCCGAGTCGCTGCCGAGGCTGGCCGACGAGATCCGGGAGCACCTCGGGGCGCTGCCCGAGCCGCTGGAGCACATGGCGCACCGCCAGCCGTTCGACATCCGCTATGTGGACCGGCTGCGGTGGACATCCCGGGAACTGGCGGGTGTGGAGCCGCGCACCGCGGTGTGGATGCGGGCGGTGGGGCCGCTGGGCGACGATCCGCTCGTGCACACCTGCGCGATCACCTATGCCAGCGACATGACGCTGCTCGACGCGGTGCGCCTGCCGATCGAGCCGCTGTGGGGGCCGAGGGGCTTCGACATGGCCTCCCTGGACCACGCGATGTGGTTCCACCGCCCGTTCCGCGCCGACGAGTGGTTCCTCTACCAGCAGGAGTCACCCGTCGCGACCGGTGCCCGCGGGCTCGCCCGAGGCCAGCTCTACGACCGCCGGGGCCGGCTGATCGTCTCCGTGATGCAGGAGGGCCTGTTCCGGAAGACGGACGGCTGAGGCCGCCCCGTCCGGCGGCCGGGGCAGTGGGCACACCGACCGTGCCGTGTCCAGCGCCAGTTCCAGTACCAGCCGGTGCCAGACCGTCTCCTCCTCGTCACGGGTGACGAGCAGACCCCGGACGACCTCACGGGCGGCGGGCGAGTCCGGCCGGGTGGGCGCCAGATCGGGGCGCAGCCGCGCCAGCCGGAGCCGCTCGGCCGGATCCGGTACGGCCTCCGCCAGCACCTCCGGGGGGAGCACCGCGGCGTGGGCGGCCGCCGCCTCCCACGGGCCGTCCGCCGTCCGCAGCACCTGGGCGACACGGCGGCTGCGCCAGTGTCTCGGACGCCAGTCCGCGCCCTCGGCCAGCAGGAGCCGCAGCCCTTCCGGCAGGGCGCCGCCGAGCAGCTCCGGCTGCTGTTCGGCGACGTCCCGCAGCTCGGCGGCCCGGTAGAACCAGACCACCCGCCGGTAGCGGTTGAGCGAGAAGCGCACCGGGCCGAAGCAGCCCGCACGGGCCAGCCGGGTGAAGCGGGCCGGGCAGACCCCCAGCAGCCCGGCGCCCTCCCGGGCACCGACCAGCCGCAGCCGGGCCCGCAGGGTGGCCGGAAATCCCTCCTCGGCCCGCAGCCGGGCCAGCTCCGCCACCGGTACCCGGCGGCCGGGGCGCTCCCGCCCCGGCACCGCGGCGGGCACCGTCGCCACCTCCCCGAGCCGGACGGCCAGCTCCAGCTCACGCGGCCGCAACTCCAGCCCGCGACGCGCCTCCACCAGGGACACGGAGTCCCCCGGGGACACGGCGTCCACCGCCGCCCTCGCCGCCTCCGCCGTGTCCACTCCTGCCGGTCCCATCGACATGACCGATCCTCTCCGCAGTGCTCCGATCACCTTGCGCGACGACCGTAACCCGCGGGCGAGCAACCTCGCGGAGCCTGTGGAAAACCTGGAGAAACGCCAGGTCGTGCTCTGTCCGGACGGTGGCCCAGGACACCGGGCCGGGGGCAGCCGGCCGGCGGCCGGGCGGCACCCGGCGTGACCCGTGGCGCCCGGAGCCCCCCGGGGGGGGGAGCGTCCGGCGATCCACCGGGCAGGTCCGGAACGGCACCGGCGGGCGACCGTTCAGCCGCCGTTGCGCATGGCCACGCCCAGGTGCT
Organism: Streptomyces rubellus; assembly: GCF_036323805.1. Lineage (NCBI taxonomy): Bacteria > Bacillati > Actinomycetota > Actinomycetes > Kitasatosporales > Streptomycetaceae > Streptomyces > Streptomyces rubellus. Next base: position 97,382 of record NZ_JAZDCX010000011.1, on the reverse strand, counting down.
CACCGACCCGGTTCACCAGCAGGGTCATCTCGTAGGCGACCAGGCCCATGTCGGCGTCCGCGTCGGCGAGCACGCACAGACAGCTGCCCTCCCCCGCCGCCGTCACGAAAAGCATCCCCTCCTCGAACTCGATCATCGTCTGGCACGCCCGGCCCAACCGGAAGCGCTCCCCCGTCCCCCGGGCCAGGCTGTGCAGACCCGAGGACACGGCGGCGAGATGTTCCGCCTCGCTTCTCTCCAGTCCCTGGCTGGCCCCCGTGACCAGCCCGTCGTTCGAGAGCACCATCGCGTGCCGCACCGCCGACACCCGTTGCGTCAGATCGTCCAGCAGCCAGTCCAGCTCACTGTTCAGCGCCATCCCCGGTTGCCCCCTGTCTCATGGTCAATGCCGTGCCAGCCTTACCCACGACAGTCGTCCGGGCAACCACCGATCCGGCCGCGGGAGACAGATCCGGAAAGCCGGCAGACGGCCCCCGGGACGGAAGCGGGGGGAACGGGGAGGACAGGGCCGCGTCCCGGTGTGTTCCCGGTCTCTCGACGGCGCGCCCGCCACCTGGTTAGGGTTCGCGGACAATTTGTCGAAAGGAGGGCGGCGTGGCGGAGAAGGAGAGTGGGGGCGGAGGCGGCATGGACGGCGGAGACGACGACGCGCTGTACGTGCTGACCGCCGTACTGCTCACACCCGCGCAGTTCCCGAGCGTTCTCGGCGACGACTACCCCGAGGCGTGCACCGCGCTCGGACTGGAGCCGTACGCCGAGGGCTACGGGCTCGTCCTCGGTCAGGACGGGCAGGGTGCGCGCTGGACGGTGGCCACCGAGGACGTCTCCCTCGTGGCGTGCGCGATCGCCGCCTGGGACTGCGGCATGGAGTACGACCTCTCTCCGGGCGAACGCACGGTCGCCGCCGTGCTCCCCGGGTGGCCGCTGGCCGTGGCGGTGGCCGCGCCGGGCATCCCCGCCCCCCACGACCCCGGGCCCGACCCGGAGCTGGACGACGGCCGCGCCCCGCTGTCCCCGCCGGACACCGCGAGCTGGGGACCGGCACAGCGGCGGCTGGGCGCGGACGAGATCGCCCTGCAGTGGGCCCACTGGCGCGCCCGGGTCGACGCGGACGTGACGTTCGTCGAGCCCGGTGAGCAGCCGGACGGCCGGGTGCGTCACGTCCTGAAGGAGGCCCGCGCCTATCTGGACTCGCCGCCGCCCCCCGGCCGCGTCCGCTCGACCTTCGCCACCGAGCAGGCACGGACGGTGCGCGCGGACGGGCCCGGCTGGAGCCTGGTGGCACGGACCGACGACATCGCGTTCGTCCTGCTGGACGAGGAACCGGGGGAGATCCTTCCGGTCGGCCGCGGTCCGGAGCTGCCCGGCCTGCTCAAGGCGCTGGACGAACTGGCCATCCGCCCGGACGCGGCCGCCTGAGATCCCCGGACGCAGACGGCCTCCGGCTCGCCGGAGGCCGCACGGCCCGGCGCGCCCCCGCCCGGGAGCACCCGGCACGGCTCAGCGGCCGAGCTCCTTGCGGGTGATCCGGCGCATCCGGCGCCGCTGCGAGGGGTCGAGCGTCAGATAGGCGATCGCCGGAACACCGACCACCACCGCCATCGCGATCAGGAAACTGCCGGTCAGCCACCACAGAAGCAGCCCAGCGGCCACACCGCCGACCGCGACCTTTCCTCGGTTGGTCATCTTCCACGCCTCCCTCGTACGGCGGGACGGCCGCCGTTCACTACGGGAACGCCTCCGCGGACCGCCGGGTTCCCTCCCGCCGCCTCCCGGCCCCGGTGTACAGCACGGCCGTCCTTCACCGGTCAAACCTGAGGAGAAGCCAGCCCGTGGCATCGTCCATGGCACCGGCCCCGTCTCCGTCCCACCGGCCTCCTTCCGGTCCGTTCCCCGACTGCGCCGCCGTCTTCCTGCCCGCCGACCCGCCGCGCGCCGGACGGGTCGCGTTCCGGCGGCCGGGGACGGCCGGCCGGCCGTCCCCGGCCGCCGCCACCACGGCACCGGCCGCGACCTGTCGGGCCCGGCCCCGGCCGACGGCGAGTTCGTGCTGACCACCCACGGCACGATGCGGCTGGACGCGGCCGGTCCGGCCGCCGTCGACTGGTCTCTGGTCGTCGCCGGCGAGGCTCAGCATGTGAAGAACCCGTTCTCCGCCACCGCCCGGCAGCTGCGCACCGTTCCCGCCCGGGCCCGGGCGGGAACGACCTCTCCGAGCTGTGGGCCGTCCTGGACTGGGCCGCCCCCGGGCTGCTGGGCCCGCCGGGCACCTTCCGCATGCTCCACGCCGACGCCGCGGAGCGGGCCGTGCCGGCGTCCGGCGCCGGTGCCCCGGCACCTGACGCGGCCGAGCGGCTGGCCCGGCTGGTACGCCCCTTCCTGCTGCGCCGCCGCAAGGGCGAACCGGGCATCGCCCCCGAGCTTCCGCCCGAGACCGAGACCGACCGCGCGGTCGTGCTGGCGGCGGAGCAGGCCGGTCTCCACGAGGCGGTGGTCCGCGAGGGAGTGGCCGGGATCTCCGGTGCGGACGGCGTCGCCCGGCGGGGACGGCGGCACCACGGCTGCGCGTCGTGCGCAACCGGTGGACGGCCGACGGTACCGACCTCCAGCTCCGTCTCGGACGCGACAGGCGCTGGTGGCCGTACCGGAAGGAGGGCGGCCGGTGGTGGCCCGCGGGGCCCGCGGGCCGCGATCCGGCCGCCGTCCTGGCCGGGCTGTGTCAGGCGAGCCGTTCCAGCACGGGGTAGTAGCCCCCGGACTGGCCCGCGGCCTTGGGGTGGTACGAGTTGGTGATGTTGAGCCAGTCGACGCTGTGCAGCCAGGAGTCACCGGAGCAGATCTCGTGCCCGGTGAACGGCCCGCGCACATCGCCGAAGGTGAAGCCGTGGTCCGCGGCGCGCTTGGCGATGACCTCGCTGAGGTGGTCGGCGGCGGCGTTGATGGCCGCCCGCGACCTCTCGCTCAGGCCCACCAGGCAGCTGCCGCCGAGCTTGTAGAAACGCGGGTAGTTGAGTACGGCGACCTCGGCGTTGGGCGCCTTGGCGCGGATGGCGTCGTAGACCGCGTCGAGACGTCCGGGCAGGGTGCCCGCGATGTACTCGCGGGCCTGGGCGACCCGTGACAGGCAGGTGCTCTCGCCGCCCAGCACGCAGGCGGTCATGGTGTCGGCGAACCCGGCGTCGTTGCCGCCGACGGTGATGCTGACCAGGGTGGTGCCCGAGTTCAGCGGGCCGAGCTGGTTGTTGACGACATCGGTGGTCTTCGCGCCGGAGCAGGCGGTGAAGTGGAAGGAGGCGGGCGAGTTGGCGTTCTTCCACAGCACCGGATAGGCGTTGGCGCTGCGCTTGCAGGAGCCGCTGGCGCTGTCGTAGCTCCCGGCGCCGACTCCCGAGGAGTACGAGTCGCCGAGCGCGACGTAGGAGGTGGCGGCTGCCTCCTGGGCGGCGGCGACGCCCGCGCCGCCGAGGCCGAGTCCGGCGACGGCGGCGAGGGCGGCCGCCACCGTGGCAAGGCGGTACGACTTCATGGAACCTCCGGGGGTGGGGAGGACGGGTGAAGGGGATCGGTGCCTACTACGTAGTAGCAGTGCGGAGCACTTTGAGGAAGTGTGCATGCCAAAAACACCGCGACCTCCGGACTCCGTCCCGGCCCACATTCTCCGGTTAGAACCGCTTTCCTGACGGAAGGTCACCCGGCCGGCCGGCCGGGTACGACGGCACCACCCGGACGGCCGTCACTCCGGCCGCCACCCCCGCACGGTCCCGGCCGACGGGCCGTCAGGTCTGCACCACCGGCTCGTAACCGTCGGCCTCCAGACCGAACGTCCAGGCGACGCCCTCCCGGGCCGTCCGGACGGACGGCGGCACCCGCAGCCAGTACGTGCGGCGGCTGCCGTCCGGCTCCGGCGTGGAGTTGACGACCTCGACGGTCAGCACGGGTTCGTCGTCCGCCAGGTCGATGCGCCACAGCACACCGGTGGAGTCCCGGTGGACCGGCCGCGCGCCGGACTCGGCGAGATAGCGGTCGTAGCCGTAGTGCTCCAGCATCACCCGGCGCAGCTCGGCGTTCTCCTCGGCGCGTATCCGCTCCGGGGTGATGGCGTCCAGGGAGGCCAGGAAGTCAGCCGGGACCGGCATGCCCTTCCACGCGTGCAGGGCGAACCCGTCGGGGAAGACCAGCGCCGGACCGTCACCCCGGTCCAGCCGCCCGACCTCGTCGCGGTGGAGTTCCAGAGGGCGTTCGGCGACGACCGCCACCCGCTCGTAGGGCCACCACCAGCCGGCCGTGCGGGCGACCGCCGCGAGTCCGCCGAGCGGTCCGGCCTCCGCTCCGTCACCGGCGCCGAGGGCGGCCAGCCAGGGCGCGTCGTGCTGGCCGAGCACCGCGTCCAGCATGATCAGCCGCACCTCCGACTCCTCCTCCGGCGAACCGGCCAGCTCCTCGGCGATCCCGGTGCGTACGCGTTCGACGAGGGAGCGGGTGGTGTCCCACAGCACCGCGCCGGTGCGCGCCCAGTGCTCCGTCCAGCCCGCCGGTCCCAGCCGCGCGTGCAGCCGCTCACGCTCGGCCGCCCACGGTGTGGTGCGCACCTCCCGCCGTACGCTGCGGCCCGCCCCCGTCAGCTCCCGTACGGCGGCCACGGCCGCCCGCGGCGAGCCGGCCCACACGATCCGCTCCGGCCCGTCGAGCCCGGCCGCGCGGTACGCCAGCCGTACCCCCGCCTCCGCGGCGGCCCGGTCGGCCGGGCCGGTCCGCGCCGCCACCCGGCGCCACTCCTCGACCACCGCCCCCGTCGCTCCCGCCACCAGATCCGTCCGCACGGTCTCCACCGCCACCGCCACCGCCATCTCCCTGCTTCCTCTGCTCTGCCTGCTTGTCCGTCGGTCAGCCATCAGTCAGTCGGCGACGATCCGCACGGCACCCGGGACGTACTCCCGCTGCCGCACCACCCGGTACCACCCTCTGGGCAGCGGTATCGCGGCGTGTTCCTCGTGCACCACCCGCCCGCCGTCCGGGAGGTGGAGCAGCAGTCCCCCGGCCGGCCCCGGCTCCCGCACGAGCTTCCCCGGCCCCACCACTGCGTGCGAGTGCCCGGTGACCTCGCCCAGGGCGAGCACCATCCGGCCCCTCCCGTCCCGGGGCAGACCGGGCTGCCCGGCCGTCCGCTCCGGCACCGTCTCCTCGGGCACCGGCACGATCAGCACGTCTCCCTGCCGATACACGGCACTCCCCTCCACATCCGCGCCGGTCCGTCCGGCTGCGATGTCCCAAGACGCTAGGGCGGGGGTCTGACAGTGGACCGGGGGACCGCCGGGCGGCCCGGCGGAAGCCGTGTCAGTGGGGGTTGATAGAACGTTCGCACCATCCCCCGAGATCAGGAGAGCTCCATGGTCGAGCACTTGCGGGAACTGCACGGGCTGCCCGTCCACAGATTCACCCAGAACACTCCGGCCGGTGAGCTGCCCGCGGCCGGCTCCGTGGCCTGGCGCCTGTCCTACAACCCCTTCCGCGACGAAAGCCCGGAGGGCGGCTTCGAGGGCCTCTGGCAGAGTTTCCTGGAGACCGTGGACACCACGGCGGTCCGCGGACTGGTCATCGGCCAGTGGAGCGAGTCGCCGTACGAGGACGACTCAGGTTTCATCGTCGAGTGGCTCACCTCGAACACCGATCGCTTCCCCGCCCTGGAGGCCGTCTTCCTCGGCGACCTTGTGATGGAGGAGGCGGAGATCTCCTGGATCGAGCAGTCCGACGTCACCCCGGTGCTGGAGGCCTACCCGCGACTGCGCGAGTTCGGGGTGCGCGGCGGTTCCGGCCTGGTGTTCCGCCCCGTGCGCCACGAGCAGCTGCGCACCCTGAGGTTCGAGTCCGGCGGCCTGCCCGGTGGCGTGGTGCGCGGGGTCGCCGCCAGCGAACTGCCCGCCCTGGAGCACCTGGAGATGTGGCTGGGCGTCACCGACTACGGCGGCGACGCCACGGTGGCGGACCTGGCGCCGATCCTGGCCGGCGACCGCCTGCCCGCACTGCGCGGCCTGGGCCTGACGGACAGCGAGATCCAGGACGAGATCGCCGCCGCGGTCGCGGGCGCCCCGGTGGTGGCGCGGCTGCACACCCTGGACCTGTCCATGGGCACCCTCACCGACACCGGCGCCGAAGCACTGCTCAGCGGCCAGCCCCTGACCCACCTGACGAAGCTCGACCTGTGCCACCACTTCCTCAGCGACGCCATGATGGAACGGATCCGCGACGAACTGGAGGGCGCCGGGGTGGACGTGGACCTCTCCGAGCAGGAGAAGCCCGAGGAGTTCAACGGCGAGGTCTGGCGCTATGTCGCGGTCTCCGAGTAACCCCCGCCCCCGGAACGGCCCGGTGCCCCCGGCACCGCGGTTCGCCCTCGTCGGCAACCCCGGCAACCGCCGCACGGCCCTGTTCACGGCAGCCGTCGCCGCCGCCGGGCTGCCCGCGCCCCGGGTGCTGCCCTGGACGGAGGTCCTCACCCGCGGTGCGTCGTTCGCCCCGGACGAGACGGTGCGGATCGACTCCCCCGGCGAGGACCCGGCGGTCGAGCGCCTGCTGCGCGGCGTGACCGATCCGACCCGGGTGGAGGGCACGGCCCGCTGGTACGCACGGTTCACCGCGGCCGTACGGCAGGTGGCCGACGCCGCCCGGTCCGCCGGTGCCACCCTGCTGGACGACCCGGAGGAGCTGGCGGTCCTCTTCGACAAGCGGCTGTGCCACGGGGTGCTGCGCGAGGCGGGTGTGCCGGTGCCGCCCTCCCCGACCTCCGGTCCCGGCGCCGCGCCGGTGACGGGTTGGGCGGACGTACGCGCGGTGCTGCACGAGCCGGGCATGCGCCGGATCTTCGTCAAGCCCGCCCACGCCTCCTCCGCCTCCGGGGTGCTGGCCGTGGAGTGGGACGGACGCGGCCGGTGGCGTGCGGCGACCTCCGTCGAGCGGACCGCGGACGGGCGGCTGTTCAACTCCCTGCGGGTACGGCGCTACACCGACGAGCGGGAGATCGCGGCCGTGGTGGACGCCCTGGCACCGGACGGTCTGCACGTCGAGCGCTGGCTGCCCAAGGCCTCCCAGGACGGGCGGACGGCCGACCTGCGGGTGGTCGTGGTGGCCGGGGAGGCCGCCCACGCCCTGGTACGCACCAGCCGCTCGCCCATGACGAACCTCCATCTCGGCGGCGCTCGCGGCGATCTGGAGCGGGTCCGCGCCGCGGTGAAGGCGGCCGGGGCGTCCTGGACGGAGGCGCTGGAGATCTGCGAGCGGGCCGCGGCCCGCTTCCCCGGCACCCTGTGCGTCGGGGTGGACCTGCTCCCGGCGGTCGGCTGGCGGCGGTTCGCCGTCGGCGAGGTGAACGCCTTCGGCGATCTGCTGCCCCGGCTGACGGGCCTGCCCGGCAGCCGCGCCGAGGGACGGGACACCTACGCTGCCCAGGTGGCGGCCGTCGTGCGCGGGGCGGTGCCGGGCTGGGCGGTACGGCGGGAGGAGGTCCGGCATGCCGCGGCCTGACACCACCGGGACGGGCGCCCGGGAGGCGGACACGCCCCGGCCCGACATGAACCGGATCGTGGGCAGCCATGACCTGCTGCTGGTCACCCTGGACACCCTGCGGTACGACGTGGCCCGGGAGCTGGCCGACGAGGGCGCCCTGCCCAACCTGGCGCGGCATCTGCCGGGCGGGCGCTGGGAGCAGCGCCACTCCCCCGGCAGCTTCACCTACGCCGCCCACCAGGCGTTCTTCGCCGGGTTCCTGCCCACCCCCGCCTCCCCGGGACCGCATCCGCGGCTGTTCGCGGCGCGCTTCGAGGGCAGCGAGAGCACCGCGGAGGGCACCTGGGTCTTCGACGCGCCGGATCTGGTGACCGGACTGGCCGACGCCGGGTACCACACCGTGTGCGTGGGCGGCGTGGGGTTCTTCAACAAGCGCGGCGCGCTCGGCTCGGTACTGCCCGGTCTGTTCGCCGAGAGCCACTGGGAGCCGGAGTTCGGGGTGGCCTCCCCCGTCTCCTTCGAGGCGCAGGTCGACCGGGCCGAGGAGGTGGTGGCCGCGCTGCCCGCCGGGCGACGCCTGTTCCTGTTCGTCAACGTCTCGGCGCTGCACCAGCCCAACTGGTTCCATCTGCCCGGCGCCACGGCCGGGTCCGGTGACTCGCGCGCCACCCACGCCGCGGCGCTGCGCTACGTCGACCGGCACATCGGGCGGCTGTTCGCCGCCGCGAGCAGCCGCCGGCCGTGCTTCGCCGTCGTCTGTTCCGACCACGGCACGGCCTACGGCGAGGACGGCCACACCGGCCACCGGATCGGCCACGAGACCGTCTGGACGGTGCCGTACGCCCACTTCGTCCTCGACCACTGCGAGAAACCATGAGCACAGCACCGGCGGCCGTGTCCGCCTCCGCCGCCCCGGGCCCGTACCGGAGCCCCTACCAGAGCTATGTGTACGCCTACCCGCACAAGACGGCCTACCGGCCGCTGCCGGACCGGCCCGCGCTGTGCGAACTGTGGGCGGCCGAGCGGACCGACGCGCTCTCGCTCTACCTGCACATCCCCTTCTGCGAGGTGCGCTGCGGCTTCTGCAACCTGTTCACCCGCATCGGCGCGCCCGACGGGCTGACCGGCGCCTATCTGGACGCGCTGGAGCGCCAGTCGGGGCCGGTGCGCGAGGCGCTGGGCGAGGACGCCCGGTTCGCCGCCGCGGCCTTCGGCGGCGGCACCCCCACCTTCCTGACCGCCGCCGAGCTGGAGCGGCTGTGCGACATCGCCGAGGAGCGCATGGGTGCGGACCTGCGCGCGGTGCCGCTGTCGGTGGAGGCCTCCCCCGCGACCGCCACCGCCGACCGGCTGGCCGTCCTCGCCTCCCGCGGCACCACCCGGCTGAGCCTGGGCGTGCAGAGCTTCGTCGACGCCGAGGCACGCGCCGCGGTGCGCCCCCAGCGGCGCTCGGACGTCGAGGCCGCCCTCGCCCGTATCCGCGAGGCGGGCTTCCCGGTGCTCAACATCGACCTGATCTACGGCATCGCGGGGCAGACCGCCGCCACCTGGCGGCAGTCCCTCGACGCCGCCCTGGCCTGGGAGCCGGAGGAGCTGTACCTCTACCCGCTGTACGTCCGGCCGCTGACGGGCCTGGGCCGCGGCGGCACCCCGCCGGGGTCCGCCCCGGCCTCCGATCCGGACTGGGACGCGCAGCGGCTGACCCTCTACCGCCTGGGCCGCGACCACCTGCTCGCCCACGGCTACGAGCAGGTGTCGATGCGGATGTTCCGCCGTGCCGGGGCCCCCGCCGCGGCCTGCGACCACACCTGCCAGACCGACGGCATGGTGGGTCTGGGCTGCGGTGCCCGCTCCTACACCGCGCGCCTGCACTACTCCTTCGACTACGCCGTGGACATGCGCCGGATACGCGGGATCGTCGACGACTACGTCTCCCGGCCCGCGCGGGACTTCGCCCGCGCCGAGTACGGCCGGTGGATGGACGCCGACGGCCCCGACGGCACCGACGAGGCCCGGCGCAGGCACCTGCTGCAGTCGCTGCTCCAGGCCGAGGGGCTGGAGACGGCCGCCTACACGGCCCGGTTCGGCGCTCCGCCCGGCGAGCACTTCCCCGCCGAGCTGGCCGCGTTCGCCGGGCGGGGCTGGCTGGACACCGGCGCCGCGCCGGAGCGGCTGCGGCTGTCCGCGGAGGGCCTGGCCCACTCCGACGCGGTCGGCCCCGCGCTGTTCTCCCCGGCGGTGCGCGCCGCCATGGCCGAGTACGACCTCAGGTGACGGGGGCGGGAGTGGAGCTGACCCTGCTGTACCGCGGGCCGCTGGCCTCGTGCGACTACGACTGCCCGTACTGCCCGTTCGCCAAGCGGCGCGACCCCCCGGAGCGGCTGCGCGCCGACCGGGCGGCACTGGAGCGCTTCACCGGCTGGGTCGCCGAGCGGCGCGACGACCGGCTGTCGGTGCTGTTCACACCGTGGGGCGAGGGGCTGGTGCGGTCCTGGTACCGGCGCGCGCTGGTCGAGCTGAGCCGGCTGCCGCAGGTGCGCCGGGTGGCCATCCAGACGAATCTGAGCTGCCGCACCGACTGGCTGGCCGGTGCCGATCTGTCCGCCCTGGCGCTGTGGTGCACCCACCACCCCGACCAGACCCCCTACGACCGCTTCCTGGGCAGGTGCCGGGAGCTGGCGGAGCGGGGCGTGCGGTACAGCGTCGGGATCGTCGGCCTGCCCGAGCACCTCGACCGCGCCCGCCGGCTCCGCGCGGACCTGCCCGAGCACGTGTACCTGTGGGTGAACGCCGCCGAGGGACGTTCCTACACGGACGAGGAGGCCGACCGCTGGACGGCGGTCGATCCCCTCTTCCCGTACAGCCGGTATCCGCACCGCAGCGCCGGGCTGCCCTGCCGCACCGGCGAGTCGGTGGTCTCCGTGGACGGCGAGGGCACGGTACGGCGCTGCCACTTCGTCCCCGAGCCGCTGGGCAACCTCTACGACGGTTCGTGGCGGGCGGCGCTGCGGCCCAGGCCCTGTCCGCTGGCGGTCTGCGACTGCCACATCGGCTATGTGCACCTGGAGTCGCTGCCGCTGTACGACGTCTTCGCGGGCGGTGTGCTGGAGCGGATACCGGCGGCGCCCGTCCCCGGTCCGGCGCCCGTCCGGGTCCCGGTGCCGGTGCACGTACCGTCGCCGGGCCAGGGCCCGTCGCCGTCCGGGGCCCGGCGCCGGTCCGGGACCTGACGCCGGCTCAGGGCTTGACGCCGACCCCGCCGTAGAGCGCGACCCGGCCCGGCTCGGCGTCCCGCGGCGGGTCGTCCGGCCGCCACCGCGACAGCTGCACCAGCCCGGGGTCGACCAGCTCGAAGCCGTCGAAGAACGGCAGTATCCCCGCACGGTCGCGCAGGCTCAGCTGAGCGGTGGCGTTCTTGTAGACGTCGGCGCGCTCGTCCACCTCCCACTCCTCGTGGAAGTCGAGGGTGGCATGGGTGAGGACGAGGCAGCTGCCGGACGGCAGGGCACCGCTCAGGGCCGACACCACGCCCGCCGGGTCCTCCGCGTCGCCGACGAAGTGCAGGACCGCGATCAGCAGCAGGGCCACCGGCTGGTCGAAGTCGATCAGTTCGCGGACCGCCGGCGCCTCGAGGATCTCCTCGGGCCTGCGGATGTCGGCCAGGACGAACTCGGCGTTGCCCGAGTTGAGGAGCTTGGCGTCCGCGTGGGCGGCCACGATGGGGTCGTTGTCCACGTACACCACCCGGACGTCCGGGGACACGGACCGGGCCAGCTCGTGGGTGTTGGGCGAGGTGGGGATGCCGGTGCCGACGTCGATGATCTGGCGGATGCCGTGCTCCCGCACCACCGTCCGCACCGCCCGGCCGAGGAAGTCGCGGTTGGCCCGGGCGCTCACCCGTACGTCCGGGGTCATCGACATCAGCCGCTCGGCGGCCTCGCGGTCGACCTCGTAGTTGTCGCTTCCCCCCAGGTAGTAGTCGTACATGCGGGCGGGGTGCGGTCTGCTGGTGTCGATCTGCTCGGGCGTGAAGCCCCGGTGGAACTGATGGGACTGGTTGGTCATACCGTCCTCCGTCACGGTTTTCCGGCCCTCTGCGCGGACTACGCCGTCTCCCGGCTGAGCAGGAAGTCGGCCTTCCCCGCCTTGGCGCCCTGGATGAACTTCACGATCGCCTGATGGGCGTAGATGAGGGCGGGCCCGTCGGGGTCGGTGGACTGGCGCAGCGCGATCCTGCCGTCCGCCAGTCTCATGACCTCCACGCAGCTTCCCCCGTTGCCGCCGCTCCACGGCTTGTGCCAGCCCTCGCTCCCCAGGAGCCCGGCAGGCATGCCGTTGTAGATACGTTTCATCAGCTCTTTCTCTCACAGCTCCTTGCGGAGGCCGTCGAGAACGGCCTCGGTCCGCCGTACCGGCGCGGCCTGCGCGCACATCCGGTCCAGTGCCTCCTGGAAGGCCGACACGTCGTCGCGCTGGTCGAAGTACACGGCACCCACCAGGCTCTCGCTGTAGGCGACGTCGGGCAGTTCCGGAAGGGGGAAGCGGAAGATGTGGAAGGGCCCGTACATGGCGGAGTGCGGGCCGGCGGAGAAGGGCATGACCTGCAGCCGCACGTTCGGCATCGAGCACGCCTCGATCAGCCGGGAGATCTGCGCCTGCATGATCTCCCGGTCGCCGATGGACCTGCGCAGCACGGTCTCGTCCATCACCACCCACAGCAGCGGCGGCTCCGCGCGGGTCAGCAGCCGCTGGCGCTCCAGCCGCAGGCCGACACCGCGCTCCACCTCCTCCTCGGCGGCGTGCGGCATGCCCGCCCGCAGCACCGCCCGCGCGTAGTCCTCGGTCTGGAGCAGGCCGGGCGCGTAGTGCGGCTCGTAGGCGCGGATGACCTGGGACTCGCTCTCCAGGGCGACGAAGGCGCTGAACCACTCGGGCAGCACGTCACGGTAGCGGTGCCACCAGCCGGGCCGGTTCGCCTCCCGGGTGAGGGCGAGGAAGCTGTCGATCTCCGGCTGCTCGGTGACCCCGTAGGTGCGCAGCAGCTTCTCGACGTAGGGGACCTTCAGGCCGACCTCGGCCCGTTCCATCCGGCGGATGGTGGCGTGGGTGACATCGAGCGCCGCGCCGGCCTTCTCGTAGGTGAAGCCCGCCCTGACGCGGAGTTCCCGCAGCCGCTTGCCGAGGACCACCCGCAGCACCGTCGGGGCGCCTCCCGCCCGGGAGTCCACCACTGCCGTCCCCTTCCCGACGTCCCGATGCTCCGAACCACCGCTGTGCCGCCGCAGTCTGTCATGCCGTCGGCTCGCTCCGACAGGGTGGGATGCGCGTTTCTGCAAACAACAGATTGATCCTTGCCAGATGTTGCCGACGCACCCCACACTATGGGCGTGGCTTCCTTTCCCGATGTTCGCCCGTTAGAGGACCGCCGCGGCCCCGTCACCGGGAACATCGACGGGAGCCTGCGGGACGTGTTCCACCTTCCCGCCATCGGCGCCTCCGTGGCCGAGGCCCGCAGAAGGGTGCGCGCCCGGCTCACCGAGTGGGGCATCGGGGCCATGGTCCGCGACAACGCGCAACTGGTCGTCTCCGAGCTCTTCACCAACGCCGTCCGGCACACCGACAGCGACAAGGTCGACTGCGAACTGCGGTTCACGGGCCGCCTGCTGCGGCTGGAGGTCACCGACCGGGGCAGCGGGCCCGCCCGGCCCCGGTTCGCGGCCGGCGCCGTCGATGCCGAGGGGGAGGGCGGTCGCGGGCTGCTGCTGGTCGGCGCACTGGCCGAGGAGTGGGGCGTACGGCCGGGCGGCGGCAGGGGGCACGTGGTCTGGGCGGAGCTGCGCTGCGCACGGCCCGCCGTGTAGACGCGGGACGGACCGGCCCCGGGCGGGGGAGGCCGGGGGTCCCGCCGCGCGCCCACGGGGGGTGGGCGCGCGCCGGGGGCGGTACTTCCGGCGCCACAGTGCGGAAGTACCACCCCCGCCCTCCGGACCGCCTCGCGGAACCGTGCCGCGGACGCCCGGCAAACGCCCTCCCCGCCCACGGCCCCACCCGTACCGTCCCGGATCCCGGAGCCGCCTGTGAGCACGGACGACCGCCACCACGACCCCGGCCTGCGGCTGTGGTACCCCCGTCCCGCCGCCGAGTGGCTCCAGGCGCTGCCGGTGGGCAACGGCCGGCTGGGGGCCATGGTGTTCGGCGGCACCGGCACGGAACGCCTCCAGCTCAATGAGGACACCCTCTGGGCGGGCGGGCCGCACGACTACGGCAATCCCCGCGCCCTCGCCGCGCTGCCCGAGGTGCGCCGGCTGGTCCTCGCCGGCCGCCGGGACGAGGCCCAGGCGCTGGCCGACCGCGATCTGATGGGCGTCCCCGTGCGGCAGATGCCGTACCAGACGGTCGGCGAGCTGCTGCTGTCCTTCCCCGGTGGCGCCCCGGGCACCGGCTCCGGCACCGGCCCGGGTGACGGCCGCGGCGGAACGGCGGAGGTCTCCGGTTACCGCCGCGAGCTCGACCTCGCCACCGCCGTCGCCTCGGTGGAGTACGTGCGCGGCGGGGTGCGCCACCGCCGCGAGGTGTTCGCCAGCGCCCCCGACCAGGTCCTCGTCGTCCGGCTGACCGTGGACACCCCCGGCGCGCTGTCCCTCACCGCCGCCCTGCGCAGTCCGCTGCGCGTCACCGTCTCCTCCCCCGGCCCCTCGTGCGCCGCGCTGGACGGCACCGGCGACGACGCCGAGGGCATACCGGGTGTGCTGCGTTTCCGCTGCCTGGTCCGGGCGGTGGCCGAGGGCCCCGGCGCCGTCGTCCGCTCCGGGGACGGCGTCCTGCGCGTGACGGACGCCACCGCCGTCACCCTGCTGGTCTCGGCCGCCACCGACCACCGCGACTGGCGCGGCCCGGCCGGGGAGCCCGCCGCCGCCGTCCGCGCGGCCCGGCCGCTGACCGCCGCGGCGGCCCGCCCCTACGGCGAGCTGCGCGCCCGCCATGTCGCCGACCACGCCGCGCTGTTCGACCGCGTCCGGCTGGAGATCCCTCCGGTGCCCGGGTCGTCGGCCGCCGCGCTGCCCACCGACGAGCGGGTGGCGCGCTTCGCCGACGGCGGCGACCCGCAACTGGTCGCCCTGTACTTCGCCTACGGCCGGTACCTGCTGATCGCCTGCTCCCGGCCGGGCACCCAGCCCGCCAACCTCCAGGGGCTGTGGAACGACCTGCCCGACCCGCCGTGGGGCGGCAAGTACACCATCAACATCAACACGCAGATGAACTACTGGCCCGCCGCCCCGGCCAATCTCCTGGAATGCTGGGAACCGCTGTTCGACCTGCTGGACGACCTCGCGGTCTCCGGCGCCCGCACCGCCCGCGCCTGCTACGGGGCAGACGGCTGGGTCGCCCACCACAACACCGACCTCTGGCGCGGCACCGCGCCCGTGGACGGCGCCTTCTGGGGACTGTGGCCCACCGGCGGTGCCTGGCTGGCGCTGTCGGTGTGGGAGCACCACCGCTTCACCGGTGACACCGGCGCGCTGCGGCGGCGCTTCCCGGTCCTGGCCGGCGCGGCCCGCTTCTTCCTCGACACCCTGGTGACCGACCCGGCGACCGGGGAACTGGTCACCTGTCCCTCGCTGTCCCCGGAGAACGCCCACCACCCGGGCCCCGGCGGCTCGCTGTGCGCGGGGCCCACCATGGACAACGAGATCCTGCGCGACCTGTTCGACGCCACCGCCGCGGCCGCCGAACTGCTGGACACGGAGCCGGAGCTGGCCGAGCGGGCGCGGGCGGCGCGCGAGCGGCTGGCCCCGATGCGGATCGGGGCACTGGGCCAGCTCCAGGAGTGGCGCGAGGACTGGGACGCGCGGGCGCCCGAACGCGACCACCGGCACGTCTCGCACCTGTACGGGCTGCACCCAGGGGCCGGGATCACCCGGCACGGCACCCCAGCGCTGTTCGAGGCGGCGCGCACCACGCTGGAGCTGCGGGGCGACGCCGGCACCGGCTGGTCGCTCGCCTGGAAGATCAATTTCTGGGCGCGGCTGGCGGACGGCGCCCGCTCCTACAAACTGCTGGCCGGCCTGCTCACCCCGGAGCGCACCGCGCCGAACCTCTTCGACCTGCACCCGCCCTTCCAGATCGACGGCAACTTCGGCGCCACCGCCGGGATCACGGAGTGGCTGGTGCAGAGCCACGCCGGTGAGATCCAGCTGCTGCCCGCCCTGCCGCCCGCGCTGCCCGACGGCGCGGTGCGGGGGCTGCTGGCGCGCGACGGGTTCGAGGTGGACGTCGCCTGGCGCGGCGGCGCGCTGACCGGTGCGGAGCTGGTCTCCCGGCTGGGACGCCGGGCGCGGGTGCGGACGGCCGGGGAGGTCGGCGTCCGCCACGACGGGCGTGCGGTGCCGGTCGGGCGGCCGCTGCCGGGGGTGGTCGAGTTCGACACCCTGGCGGGCGGCCGCTACCGGGTGACACCGGTGTGAGCGCCCCGCCCTCCCGGCCCGCGCGGCCGGGGCCGTGCCCCCGGTACTCCCCGGGGATCCCCCGGAACTCACCGCCCGCACCGCTCGTTTGCCGGACCAGGAGGTACCCCATGGGCACTGGACCGGCACGCCAGGGGGACGGCGAGGAAGCCCGGGATCCCTGGGACGATCTCGTCCTCGACGAGGAGTTCGTACGCGACGCCCGGATGAACGAACCCGCGGCGCGCACCCGCATGCTGCGGGCCCGCTGGCGGGACGACCCGCCCGAGCCGCAGCCGTGGCGGGCGGACGGGCCCCCGGCCGGCGGACTCGGGCCCGGGGCCGGGAAGCGCCGCAAGGGGCGGTGGTGGCGCCGACGCAAGGGCTGAGCCCGCCGGACACCCCCCGGGTACGGCCGTGCCCGCCGTCCCCCGTGCGCCGCGCGGGGGCACGGGCGTGGTGCCCGTACCCCCGCACGCACCGGCCGCCGGCCGTACCGGCCGCGTCAGCCGCGGACGCCCAGCAGGTGGTCCATCGCCAGCTGGTCCAGCTTCTCGAAGGCCATGCCGCGCTTCGCCGCGGCGTCCACGTCGAACGACTCGAACGCGCCGGTGTCGGCCAGCAGGTCGGCGGGGGTCTCCCCCTCGTTCAGGGTGGGCTCGGCCAGCTCGTCCAGCCGCGAGGCGCGCAGCGCCTCCTGGACCTCGGGGTCGGCGCGGAAGGCGAGCGCCTTCTCCTTGAGGATCAGGTAGTTGCGCATGCAGCCGGCCGCCGAGGCCCACACACCGTCGAAGTCCTCGGTGCGCGGCGGCTTGAAGTCGAAGTGCCGCGGGCCCTCGTAGCCGGCCGACTCCAGCAGGTCCACCAGCCAGAACGCCTGGCGCAGGTCGCCGGCGCCGAAGCGGAAGTCCTGGTCGTACTTGATCCCGGACTGGCCGTTGAGGTCGATGTGGAACAGCTTGCCGTGCCACAGCGCCTGGGCGATGCCGTGCGGGAAGTTCAGCCCGGCCATCTGCTCGTGGCCGACCTCGGGGTTGAGGCCCACCCGGTCGGCGTGCTCCAGCTCGTTGATGAACGCCAGGGCGTGTCCGACCGTCGGCAGCAGGATGTCGCCGCGCGGCTCGTTGGGCTTGGGCTCGATGGCGAAGCGCAGGTCGTAGCCCTGCGAGACCACGTAGTCGCCGAGGAAGTCGAAGGCCTCCTTGAGGCGGTCCAGCGCGACCCGCACGTCCTTGGCGGCACCCGACTCGGCGCCCTCGCGGCCGCCCCAGGCGACGTAGGTGGTGGCGCCCAGCTCCACGGCCAGGTCGATGTTGCGCATGGTCTTGCGCAGCGCGTAGCGGCGCACGTCCCGGTCGTTGGCGGTGAAGGCGCCGTCCTTGAAGACCGGGTGGGTGAAGAGGTTGGTGGTGGCCATCGGCACCTTCATGCCGGTGGCGTCCAGCGCCTGGCGGAAGCGCTTGACGATGCCCTCGCGCTCGGTGTCGGAGGAGCCGAAGGGGATCAGGTCGTCGTCGTGGAAGGTGACGCCGTAGGCGCCCAGCTCGGAGAGCCTCTGGACGGACTCGACCGGGTCGAGGGCGGGACGGGTGGCGTCGCCGAAGGGGTCGCGTCCCTGCCAGCCGACGGTCCACAGACCGAAGGTGAACTTGTGCTCCGGTGCCGGCTCGTAACTCATGGCATGCCTCTCGGGTATTTCGTCATGGCCGTTTACAAATTAGTATGCGCCCAGAAGCCGCAGAGAGGAAGAGGCGACATGGCCGCACCCGAAGGTCCGCTCGTTGTCGGTGTGGACAGCTCGACGCAGTCCACGAAAGCGCTGGTCGTCGACGCGGCCACCGGCGAGGTGGTCGCGCGCGGCCAGGCGCCGCACACCGTGACGCCCGACCACGAGAGCGATCCCGAGCAGTGGTGGGAGGCGCTGTGCGCCGCGCTGGAGCAGTGCGGCCCGGTCGTCCACCAGGCCGCCGCGGTCTCCGTCGGCGGGCAGCAGCACGGCCTGGTGACCCTGGACGGGCAGGGCCGTCCGGTCCGCCCCGCCCTGCTGTGGAACGACGTGCGCTCCGCCCCGCAGCGCGACCGCCTGGTGGCGGAGCTGGGCGGTCCCGAGGTGTGGGCCGAGCGCTTCGGCAGCGTCCCGGCGGCGTCCTTCACCGTCACCAAGTGGGCCTGGCTGCGCGAGAGGGAGCCGGAGAACGCCGCGGCCGTGGCGGCGGTACGGCTGCCGCACGACTACCTGACCGGGCGGCTGACCGGCCAGGGCACCACCGACCGCGGCGACGCCTCGGGCACCGGCTGGTGGTCGACGGCCACCGAGTCCTACGACCAGGAGATCCTGGAGCACGTCGGCCTCTCCGCCGACGCGCTGCCCAGGGTGCTGGGCCACGGCGAGGCGGCCGGCACCGTACGGCCGCTGGAGGGGCTGCCGCTGCCGCAGGGCGCGCTGGTCGCCGCCGGCACCGGCGACAACATGGCCGCCGCGCTGGGACTGGGCCTGCGCCCGGGCCAGCCGGTGCTGAGCCTGGGCACCTCCGGCACGGTCTACGCCGTGACCACCCGCCGCCCCGCCGACCCCACCGGCACCGTCGCCGGCTTCGCCGACGCCCGCACCGACTGGCTGCCGCTGGCCTGCACCCTCAACTGCACCCTGGCCGTGGACCGGGTCGCGGCCCTGTTCGGCCTGGACCGCGAGGCGGTCGAGCCGGGCGGCGGCGTCACCGTGCTGCCCTTCCTGGACGGCGAGCGCACCCCCAACCTGCCCTACGCCTCCGGCACCCTGACCGGGCTGCGGCACGACACCACGCCCGGCCAGATCCTCCAGGCCACCTACGACGGCGCGGTCTACGCGCTGCTGGGCGCCCTGGACCTGGTGCTGGACGCCGACGCCGCCCCCGACACCCCGATCCTGCTGATCGGCGGCGGTGCCAGGGGCACGGCCTGGCGCGAGACCGTCCGCCGGCTGTCCGGCCGCCCGGTCCAGGTGCCGCGCGCACAGGAGCTGGTCGCGCTCGGCGCCGCGGCGCAGGCCGCCGCCCTGCTGCTGGGCGAGGACGCGGCCGCGGTGGCCCGCCGCTGGTCCACCGCCGACGGTCCGGCCCACGAGGCGGTGGAGCGCGACGAGGAGGCGCTGGCCCGGCTCGCCGCCGTCCTGGAGGGCGCGGGCCCGCTACTGCACCGGCACTGACGGCGCCCTCACCGGGGCCGGCCCGGCACCGGAGAACTCAAGAAGGAGCACAAGGACCGATGGCAGCCCCCGCGCCCACCACCCAGCAGGAGATGCGGCAGCGGAACCTGGCGCGCGTGCTGCACACGGTGGCCGCCGGGGGCCGGCTGTCGCGGGCCGGGGTGGCGGCGCGGATAGGGCTCACCCGCGCCGCCGTCTCCACCCTGGTGGACGAGCTCCTCGGGGCCGGGCTGCTGACGGAGCTGGGACCGGGCCGGTCCGGCGCGGTGGGCCGTCCCGGCACCGCGCTGGCGCTCAGTGACCGCGGTCCCTGCGGGATCGGCGCCGAGATCGGCGTCGACCACCTCGCCGTGTGCGCCGTCGACCTGCGCGGCGAGGTCCGCGCCCGCACGGCGGTGGACGCGGCGAACCGCGACAGCGATCCGGTCCCGGTGCTGCGGCAGCTGGCCGGCCTGGTGCGGGAGACGGCCGAGGAGGTCCGCGGGCTGGGACTGCGGCCGGCCGGGCTCACCGTGGCCGTGCCGGGCCTGGTCGCCCGCGGCACCACCACCGTCGTACGCGCCCCCAACCTGGGCTGGACGGACCTCGACCTCGCGCCCCTGCTCGGCGCGGCGGTGCCGGGGGCCGGCGCGGTGTGCGCCGTCGACAACGAGGCCAACCTCGGCGCCCTGGCCGAGCTGTGGCTGGGCGGCCACACCCCGCCGCCCGGCGACTTCGTGCACGTCTCGGCGGAGATCGGCATCGGCGCCGCGGTCGTGGTGGACGGCGAGCTGCTGCGCGGTGCGCGCGGGTTCGCCGGCGAGCTGGGCCATGTGCCGGTACGCCCGCAGGGCCGCCCGTGCGTCTGCGGCGGGATCGGCTGTCTGGAGCAGTACGCGGGCGAGGAGGCGGTCCTGCGGGCCGCCGGTTTCGACCCGGCGGCCACCGCCGCCCGCCACCCCGGCCCCGGTGCCCGCATCGACCTGCTGCTGGCCCGCGCGGAGGACGGCGACCGGGCGGTGCGCCGGGCGCTGCGCGAGGCCGGGACGGCCCTGGGCACCGCGCTGACCGGCGCGGTCAACCTGCTGGACCCGCGCACCGTGGTCCTGGGCGGCGCCCTCGCCCGGCTGGCGCCCTGGCTGCTGCCCGCGCTGGAGCGGGAGCTGGACCGCCGGCTGGCCGGCCCGCCGACGGTGGCGGTCTCCCGGCTCGGCCCGGAGGGCCCGCTGCGGGGCGCGGCCCACTCGGTGGTGCGGGCGGTCCTGGACGATCCGCTGGCCCACCGCGTCTGACGGTCCCGGGGCGCCGGGCACCGGTGGCTCACGGGGGCCGGTGTGGGAGAGTCCCCCCATGGCTGAACTGGCGGCGTTCGAGGAGCAGCGCGGACGGCTGTGGGGCATCGCGTACCGGCTGACCGGTTCGGTGATGGACGCCGACGACGCCGTCCAGGAGGCGTGGCTGCGCTGGCAGGCGCTGCCGGACGGGGCGGCGGACAACCCCCGGGCGTACCTCACGACCGTCGTCAGCCGCATCTGCTACGACCGGCTCGGCTCCGCGCGGGCCCGCCGGGAGACGTATCCGGGGCCCTGGCTCCCCGAGCCGGTCGTCACCGACCCCGGTCCCGAGGAGCGGGCCACCCTGGACGAGTCGGTGGGACTCGCCCTGCTGGCGGTCCTGGAGCGGCTCACCCCCGCCGAACGCACGGCGTTCGTCCTGCACGACGTCTTCGGCGTCCCGTTCCCGCAGATCGCCGAGGTGGTGGGGAGAAGTCCGCAGGCGGTACGGCAACTGGCCTCCCGGGCGCGCGGACGGGTCCGGGACCAGGCCCCGCACCGGTCCGCGGACCGCGCCGAGCACCGCCGGGTCGTCGACGCCTTCCTGACGGCCGCGGCCGGCGGTGACCTCGCGGCCCTGGCGCGTGTCCTCGACCCGGACGTGGTGTGGCACTCCGACGGCGGCGGCCGGGTGACCGCGGCCCGCGTCCCGGTGGCCGGCGCGGAGCGGGTCCTGCGTCTGCTGGCGGGGATCGCCCGGCAGTACGACCCGGAGACCGCGAGCCTGCTGCCGCGGGACGTCAACGGCGCCCCGGGAGTGGTCTTCGCCGACCGGTCCCGCGGGCTGGTCGGCGTCTTCGCCCTCACCGTGCACGAGGGCCGGATCACCCGTGTCGACCTCGTCGTCAACCCCGACAAACTGCGCCACGTCGCGCCCCGTTTCCTGCCCTGACCCGGTGTGAGGCACCTCACTGTCACACTCGCCGCGGCCGTGCCGTCCCCCTTGCATGACAGCTACCGACATCAGCAGAAGGAACGGCAACCGGTACGGCGGACGGCGGATCGTGGTGCTCGGCGCGGGGTACGCCGGTCTCTCGGCGGCCCTGCGGCTGGCACCGCACCACCGGGTGGTCCTCGTGGCGCCGGGGGGCGACTTCACCGAACGGATACGGCTTCACGAACTCGCCGCCGGAGGGCGCGAGTCCGTCGGCCACCCCCTGTCCCGGCTCCTGGCCGGCACCGGGATCCGGCATGTCCCCGCCCGTGCCACGGCACTCGACCCGGCCACCCGCGAGGTCACCACGGACGGCGGGGACGTCCTCGGCTACGACCGGCTCGTCTACGCGCTCGGCAGCCGCACCCGGACGCCCGGCGACGCGGCCGGCGACGTGCGGGTCCACACCCCCGAGACGGCCGCCGCGCTCCACGCGCGGCTGCGCGGCGGCCCCGGCCGGCTCACCGTGGTGGGCGGCGGGCTCACCGGCATCGAGACGGCCGCCGAGATCGCACAGCGCCACCCGGACTGGCGGGTGCGCCTGGTCACCGCCGGGGAGCTGGGCGGCGGGCTCTCCGGCCCCGGGCGCGCCCACGTCCGCGCGGTCCTGACGGAGCTGGGGGTGTCCGTGACGGAGGGGCGGCGCCTCTCCTCCGTCGCCGAGGCCGACGCCGACGCCGTCGTCTGGGCGGCCTCGACGGTGCCGAACACACGGCTCGCGGCGGACGCCGGGCTCGCCGTCGAGGAGGGCACCGGGCAGCTGCGCGTCGACGCGGCCCTCCGCTCGGTGACGCACCCGGAGATCCTGGTCGCCGGGGACGCCGCCGCCGGGCTGCGCATGTCCTGCGCCACCGCGATGCCCACCGGCGTACGGGCGGCGGAGACCGTCCTGGCGGAGGCCCGCGGCGCACGGCCGCGGCCGCTGCGCTTCCGCTACCTGGGCCAGTGCGTGAGTCTGGGACGCGACGACGGGCTGGTCCAGTTCACGCGTTCCGACGACTCCCCCCGCGAGAGGATCGTCACCGGCCGCCGGGCCGCCTGGATCAAGGAGCAGGTGGTGCGTTCCACCGTCGGCCAGCTGCGCTTCGCCGCCCGCCGTCCGGGCCTGGCCCGGCGCGTTCTCACATTCGGCTGAGCCGGGACACCGCACGGTGCGTACCGCCCGGGGAAGGATCAACCCGGGCGGTACGCGCCGCCGCGCGGCGGCGAAGATCACCCCGGGCTGCGCGCCGCCCGGCACGTGGGCCACCCTGGAGACCAGCGGCCGGCAGGACGGACCCGAGACTGACCACGGACGGACCCAGGAACGAGGAGCCACCAGGTGCCCACACTCTTCCCCCAGCTGTACAAGGCGCCGGCCAGGCCCGCGCTCCGCTTCGGCGACTCCGGCGGCGAGGCGGACGAGGTGATCGACTACGGCCGGCTGGCCGGCGCCGCCCGTTCGCTCGCCCTGCGGATCGCCGACGCCCGGCGGGTCGCCGTGTGGGCGACGCCCTCCCCGCACACCTGTGTCGGCGTCCTGGCCGCGCTGCTGGCCGGGGTGCCCGCCGTCCCCGTCAACCCGCGGATCGGCGACGGCGAACTGGCCCACATCCTCTCCGACAGCACACCCTCGACGGTGCTGGCCGCTCCCGGCGACGACCTGCCCGAGGCGCTCGCCGCGCTCCCCCGCGCCGATGTCCCGCTGGAGTCCGAGGAGCCCGGTACGGAGGTCCGGCATCCCGCGGACGCCACGGAGCCCGACGAGAACCGCCCCGCCCTGATCGTCTACACCTCCGGCACCACCGGCCCGCCCAAGGGCGTGGTCCTGCCGCGCCGGGCCATCGCGGTCACCCTGGACGACCTGGCCGACGCCTGGGGGTGGACCGGGGACGACGTACTGGTGCACGCCCTGCCGCTGTTCCATGTGCACGGACTGATCCTGGGCGTGCTGGGACCGCTGCGGCACGGCGGGACCCTCCACCACCTGGGCCGGTTCTCACCCGGGGGCGTCGCCGCCGCGCTGGAGGCGGGCGGCACCATGCTGTTCGGGGTGCCGACGATGTACCACCGGCTGGCCGAGGTCCTCGACGGCGACGGGGCGGGCCGGGAGGGGAGCGCCGCCCGGCTGGCCTCGGCCCTGCGCGGCGCCCGGCTGCTGGTCTCCGGCTCGGCCGCGCTGCCCCGGCACGACCACGAGCGGATCGAGGCCGCCACCGGACGGCGTGTCGTCGAGCGCTACGGGATGACCGAGACGCTGATGATCACCAGTGTCCGGCCGGACGGCGCGAGCCGCCCCGGCACGGTGGGCACCCCGCTGCGCAGCGTGGACGTACGGCTGGTCGACGAGCAGGAGAAGCGGATCGAGGAGAGCGACGGGGAGACCGTCGGCGAGATCCAGGTGCGCGGACCGAACCTGTTCACCGAGTACCTGGGCCGTCCGGACGCCACCGCGGACGCCTTCGCGGGCGGCTGGTTCCGCACCGGCGACATGGCGGTCCGGGACGCCGACGGCCACTACCGGATCGTGGGCCGCAAATCGACCGACCTGATCAAGAGCGGCGGCTACAAGATCGGCGCCGGGGAGATCGAGAACTGTCTGCTGGGACACCCCGCGGTGGCCGAGGCCGCCGTCACCGGCGAGCCCGACCCGGACCTGGGCGAGCGGATCGTGGCCTGGGTCGTCCCGGCGGCGGACGGGCCGCGGCCCGGCGCCGAGGAGCTGGCCGGGTACGTCGCCGGGCGGCTCGCCCCGCACAAGCGGCCCCGGACCGTGCGGTTCCTGGCGGCCCTGCCCCGCAACGACATGGGCAAGGTGATGAAGCGGGAGCTGTCCCATGGCTGACCGGCTCCCGGCCCGCGCGGTGCTCGACGCGCTGGCCGACGACTTCACCGAACTGCCCGGCGGCGGTACGGACGGGGCCGCCGCCGACGACGGCGACGACGGGGCCGACGGCGACGGCCCGCTCGGCTGGCCGGACTACGGCGCGGCCCGCGCCCGGGCCCGCGCGCTGACCGGCGAGGAGGAGTCGGTGGTGTGCGGCACCGGCACGGTCGACGGCACCCCGGCGGTACTGGTCGCCTTCGAGTTCGCCTTCCTCGGCGGCTCCCTCGGGCGGCGCGCCGGCGACCGGATCGAGGCCGCCCACCGGTGCGCCCGCGAACGGCGGCTGCCGGTGGTGTCGCTGATCGCGACCGGCGGCAGCCGGATGCAGGAGGGCATGGTGGCCCTGACCCAGCTCCAGCGCGTGGCCCGGCAGTCCGCGCTGACCCGCGCGGCGGGCCTGCCGCAGCTCGCCGTGGCCCGCGACCCGACGACCGGCGGCGGCTGGGCGACGCTGGGCGCGGGCTCGGACGTGGTGCTGGCGCTGCCGGGGGCGCAGGTCGCCTTCGCGGGCTCCCGGGTCCGGCCCCCGGACGCCGACCCGGCCGCGTACGGCGCCGCGGAGAAACTGGCGGCCGGGCAGGTGGACCGGATCGTGCCGCCCGGCGAGCTGCGGGGGGTGCTGGGCCGCTGGCTGTCCCTGCTCTCCCCGCCGGGCACCTCCCCGGACACCGCACCGGCCGAGCCGCCGCGCGCGCTCGGCACCCCGGGGGGCGAGCCGGGACCGCCGGAGTCCGGCTGGGCGGCGGTCCAGCGGGCCCGCTCGCCGCACCGGCCGCGCGCCGACGCCTACCTGGAGGCGTACTTCGAGTTCCGCGAGGAGCTCTCCGGCGACCGCTGCGGCGGCAACGACCCGGGGGTGCGCTGCGGTTTCGGACGGCGGCGGGACGGCCGTACGGTCGCCTACGCCGCCCAGTGCGGCACCCCGACCCGGCCGGCGGGCTTCCGCACCGCCGCCCGGCTGATCCGGCTGGCCGGCCGGCTGGGCATCCCGGTGCTCACCCTGGTGGACACCCCGGGTGCGGCCAACGACGCGGCGGCCGAGCGCTCCGGCGCGGGCCCGGCCGTCGCGGAGGCCTTCGCGGCCCTCGCCGAGGCCCGGGTGCCGGTGACGACCCTGGTGATCGGGGAGGGCGGCTCGGGCGGCGCCCTGGCACTGGCGGCGCCGGGGAACACCTGGATCACCCCGGACGGCTACTTCTCCGTCATCGCGCCGGAGTCGGCGGCGGCCATCCTCAAGCGCGGCCCGGACCAGGTGCGCGCCACCGCCGACGCGCTGCGGCTGCGTCCGCAGGACCTGGTGGAGCTGGGCGTCGCCCGTGGCGTCGTGGGGCCGTGACGGACCGGCCCGCGGACTCCCGGCGCGCGGGACCGGGTCGTCAGCGGCCAGGCCGTGACGGCCCGGTCCCGGCGCCGGGGGCCAGGCCCGCCAGACGGGCCAGTCTGCGGTAGGAGTCCAGGCGCCGGCCGTGGTCGTGGGCGCTGAGGGTGAGCAGCAGCTCGTCGGCGCCGGTGCGCACCACCAGGGCGGCGAGCGCCGCCGCCACCTCCTCCTCCGTCCCGTGGACCTGCGCGGAACGCGCCTCGGCGAGCAGGGTGCGCTCGCGTTCGGTCATCTCCCGGGCCGCCACCTCCTCGGGCGGTTCGAGCGGCGGGAAGACGCCCCGGACGCGGGAGACCACCGTCGCCCACGCCTCGGGCAGCTGGGTCAGCGCCGCCTCCTCGGCGGTGGCGCCGACCGCCGCGTTCACCGAGACGATCACCCGGGGTTCCGGGGACGTTCCCGGGAGGGCGGAGGGGCGGAAGGCCGCTCGGTAGCCGTCGATCGCGCGCAGCATCCGCTCCTCGCCGCGGGCCGGGGCGATCACCAGCGGCAGCCCGTGCTCGGCGGCGAGCGCCGCGCCCGCTCCGGTGGCCAGCAGGAACACCGGTACCCGCAGCCCCTCGGCCGGTACCGCGGCCACTCCCCGGGAGTGGTCGCCGGAGAACCACTCCAGCAGTTCGGCCAGATCCGTGCCGAACCGTTCGGCGGCGTCCTTCTGCGCTCCCAGGGCCCGGCGGACGGCGCCGGTGAAGCCGACCGAGCGGCCCAGACCCATGTCGATCCGGCCGGGGAAGAGCGAGGCCAGCACCCCGAACTGCTCGGCGACCACCAGCGGCCGGTGATTGGGCAGCATCACCCCGCCGGTGCCGACCCTGATGCGGGTGGTGGCCGAGGCGACGGCCGCGGCCAGCACCGTCGGCGCGGCACCGGCCACCCCGGGCACCCCGTGGTGCTCGGCGACCCAGAAGCGGTGGTAGCCCAGCGCCTCGATCTCCCGGGCGAAGCGGACGGTGGCGCGCAGCGCACCGTCCGCCCCCTCGCCCCGCCGGACCAGGGAGCGGTCGAGGACCGAGAGGCGGACGGTGCTCAGGGGATCGGCGGCCATGCACCGTTCAACACCGCCGGCCGTACGGGATTCCCGGGGGCCCGCACGGGGCGGTCAGCGCCGCCGGGCGCCGCCTCCCGGCCCTCCGGATCCCCCCGGTCCCTCCGGCTCCTCCAGCAGTCCGGCGTCGTGGACCAGCAGGGCGATCTGGACCCGGTTGTTCAGGGCGAGCCTGGTGAGGATCCGCGAGACGTGCGTCTTCACCGTGGGGAGGCCCAGGTGGAGCACGGCGGCGATCTCGGCGTTGGAGCGGCCCTGTGCCACGGCGAGGGCGATCTGCCGCTCCCGCTCGCCCAGTTCCGCCAGCCGTCCGCGGGCCCGCTCCCGGCGCCCGTCGCGGCCGGCGGCGGTGACATGGGCGATGAGCCGCCGGGCGACGGCCGGGGAGAGCACCGGGTCGCCGGCGGCCACCCGCCGCACCGCCTCGACGATCTCGGCGGGCGGGGTGTCCTTGAGCAGGAAGCCGGCGGCCCCGGCCCGCAGCGCGCGCAGCACGTGGTCGTCGGCGTTGAAGGTGGTCAGGACGATCACCTCGGGCGGGCCGGGGCGGCGCAGCTCCTCGGTGGCGGCCAGTCCGTCCACTCCCGGCGGGCGGTGCGTCGGGCCGGAACTCCAGGGCGCCCGCGTGGACGCTGAGCAGCGAGAGCCGGTGGGCGAGGACGTCGTGCATCTCGCGGGCGACGGCCTCGCGGGTGTCGCGCCGGACCTTCTCGTAGCGGGAGGCGAGCAGCTGGCGCCGGGAGCGCACGTACATGCCCCAGCCGATCACCCCGCCGATCAGCACCAGGCCGAGGAACACGTCCAGTTCCGGCGGTGTCTCGGGATCGGGCCGGACCAGCACGGAGGCCACCAGGCAGACGAGGGCGAGCCCGGTGATCCAGGCGACGGTGCGCGGCCGGCGGTGCACGGCCACGGTGAACAGGGCCACTTCCAGCGGGCCGGCCGCGAAGTGCGAGAAGACCGGGACCGGCAGGATCGCCAGCGCCACCCCCACCGGCCACCGCCGCCGCAGCCACAGCGCGGCACAGGCCAGGGCACCGGCCGTCTGGTCGGCGGCCAGCCGGGTCGCGGAGATGTCCGGGTTGTCGACGACCGGCTCCGATGTGATGACGCTGAAGACGGCGGCCAGCACGAAGGCACCGATGTCGACGGCCCATTCGCGTCTGCCGCGCCGGACCGGCGCCGCGGGGAGGGGACGGGTCATGCGGGGAACCTAGCGGCCGTCCGCCCCGCCCCGCGCCCGGTGCCGTCCGAACGGATACCGAAGTCGCGCGGCCGCATACTTTGGTCGGTCGTCCGCGGCCGGGTGGCGTCCCTAGCCTGCGGGCATGAGGAAGCTCCTGGAACTCCTGGCCTTCCTGCTGATCGCCCAGGGCCTCGGCGGGGTCGCCCACCACTTCTTCGACTGGTTCGACCTGTGGGCGCTGGTCCACCGCGTCGGCTTCCTGGACGGCCACGAGCTCTACACGAGCGTCGTGCTGTTCGTGCTCGGCGTGGCGGTGGGCGGTGTCGCCGAGCGGCTCGGGCCGTGACGGCACGGGCCGCGGTGGCGCGGTGACCCGTTGAAGGCGGTGTCGGCTGCCGCCTTCAACGGAGTCTCCCGGGGGGCCGCCGGGCCTGGCCGACGGCGCCGGTGACTGCTGCGGGGTGCGCGCCGACGCGGCACGGGCGGCGGTGCCCCGTGCGGGTGGGCTACGGGACGGCTCCGAGGAGCCTGGCGAGGTCGTCCGCGGAGGCAGGGCGGCCGGGGGCGGAGAACATCCCGGCCGGTTCCGGGGCGGGACGCCGGGAGCAAGCGGCCTCTCAGGGCAGCGCGGCGTCGAGGACGGGGATCAACTTCTCCTCCTCGTACGCCAGATGGCCCTCCAGCTCGGCCGTGAGCCGCTCGACCTCGGCGAGCGTACGGGCGCGGCCCGCGCCGTCGGCGGACACCACCTCACGCAGCTCCGCCACCAGGTCCGCGATGTGCCGGTGTTCCTCGTGCAGCCGCTCCACGACCGGGGCGAGTTCGGGGCGCTGCCCGGCCAGGGCCGGGAACATCCCGGTGTCCTCCATGGTGTGGTGGTGCAGCAGCCCGCCGCAGAAGGTCAGGCAGTTGACCCTCAGCTGGGCGCCCAGCCCGGGACCGGACGCGGCGACCTCCGCACGGATCAGGGCGAGTTCGCGCCGGAACGCGTCGTGCACGAGCTTCAGCCCCTCCCCCATCGACCTCGCGCCCAGGTCCGGGGGCCCCGGGATCTCCCGGAGGGCCACCACCGGGATGACGCGCTCCGTCCGGTCCTGGTACTCGGCCCAGCCCGGGTCCGCCTCGGCGGCCCGGGCGAAGAGGCGGTCGCGTTCCGCGCCGGTCAGGACGGTGGCCTCCGCCTCGTAGGTGAAGACGCCGTCCTCGACGGTGACCCGCGGTTCGGCCACCAGGTTGCGGTACCAGTCCGGGTGGCGGGGCGCTCCCCCGGCCGAGGCGATGACCAGGATGCGGTCGCCGTCCGGGAGATAACCGACCGGGGTGGTGTGCGGGGCGCCGGAGCGGATCCCGGTGGTCGTCAGGAGGATCAGCCGGGCCCCCTCGAAAGGCCCGCCGACCCGTCCGTTGTTGGCGCGGAATTCCTCGATGACCTGCTGGTTGAAATCGTTCGGCATTCTCTGCTCTCTACTCGGGAAATGCGGCCCGCGAGCCGTACGCGGGCATGGCGATTTCACCCTTCGGTGTTTTCGCCGAAGCGGGCATTGCACGGGGGCGTGCCGGAATTCATTCGGTCCGCGGCTCATCCGCCGGACCGGCGCTCGTGCGGCCGGCAACAGGGGAACGGCGGTGGCAGCGGCGGATCGCCGGACACGCGGAACAGCGCGCGAACGCGCGGAGAAAGAAAGGGGATCGAGGTGTGCGGGGGCGGGCCTCTCGCCCGCCTCGGCCTCATGTCGAGGCCGGGTACCTCACTCGTGTGTGGCCCATGGCCGACCCGGCAGTCACGGTATGCAGCCTAGCGGTGGGAAATCTCCGCCGCAATGCCGTTCTCCGTCGCCGCGGAGAATTTCCGGAGGATCGTCCCCGCCCGTTCCGGCGAGCACCGAAGAGGGCCGGAAAGGGGGCAGGGGGACACCGGGAGGCCCCGGGCGCCGGGTGTGCGCTTCACACCGGACGAGGAGACGTACCGCCGTCCCCCGCGGGCGGGCCCGGCACGACCGGGGCGCCGCGAGCCCCTCCCCGGCGGGCCGGGCGACGGTGAAGGCCGGCGGCCGTCGACCGGTCGGCGGGCGGCGGTGAGCGGCAGGGGCGACGACGGGCGCGGTGGCGGGGGAACGCCGTTCACATCGCTCTCCGGTCACCGCGCGATCACGGATCGGCTCGGGGGGACCTTCCCCCCACTCCATAATGGCCTGAACCTTGACATGCGCTTGGTATGCACCAAATCTGTGACCGTCTCATCCGCCGTATCCGCACCACCCCCCGGGGGCCCCGCCATGCCCGTCCGCCGTCGCCTTGCCACGCTTCTCGCGGCCCTGGCCGTCCTGCTGCCCGTCGGCGGCTGCGGCACCCTGCCGGGATCCGACGACCCGCCCCGGAGCCTGCGGGTCTGGCTGATGCGGGGCAGCCTCTCCGAGGGCCTCACCGCGGCCGTCGTACGGGACTACGAGCGGAGCAACCCCGGTGTGGAGGTGGAGGTCGCCGTCCAGGACTGGTCCGGCATCGGCGACAAGGTCGCCGAAGCCCTGGCCTCGGACGATCCGCCGGACGTGATCGAGGTGGGGAACACCCAGGTGGCCCGGTACGTGGCCGAGGGCGGCGTCCGGAACCTCACCAACTGGGTGTACGACCTCGGCGGCGACTACTGGATCCCCGGCCTGAAGGAGCCGGGGAAGATCGGCGGCTTCCAGTACGGCGTCCCCTTCTACGCCGCCAACCGCGTCGTCATCTACCGCAAGGACCTCTTCGAGCGGGCCGGGATCACCGAGCCGCCCGCCGACCGCGAGGAGTGGATCGAGGCCACCGACCGGCTCGACCGGCCCGGACAGCAGGGCATCTACCTCCCCGGCCGGAACTGGTACGTCCTGGCGGGCTTCGTCTGGGACGAGGGCGGCGACCTCGCCGTCGAACGCAGCGGCCGGTGGTCGGGCGCCCTCCACACCCCCGAGGCGCTGCGCGGCATGGAGTTCTACCGCGAGCTCCACTCCCACGGCGCCGGCCCCGCCGACGCCGACGAGGCCGAGCCCGACCAGCGCGAGGTCTTCGCGGCGGGCGAGGTGGCCCAGATCATCGACGTGCCCGGCGCCGCGGAGCTGATCACCGAGACCAACCCGGGGCTGACGGGCAGGCTCGGCTTCTTCCCCGTCCCGGGCAAACGCGAGGGCGAGCCGGGGGCGGTGTTCACCGGCGGCTCGGTGCTGATCGTCCCCGAGCGGACGGACGCCTGGGACCCGGCGTACGCCTTCGTCAAACTGCTGACCGGCGAGAAGTGGCAGCGGAAGCTGGCCCGGACGATGAGCGTGGTGCCCAACAGCACCGAACTGGTCGGCGAACTGCGCGGCGACCCCGGTACGGCGGCGATGGCCGAGGGCTCCCGGAACGGCCACGCCACCCCCAACTCGCCCCGGTGGGGCGAACTGGAGGCGGACAACCCGGTCAAGGACTACCAGACGGCCGTGCTGCGCGGCGCCGATCCGGCCACCGCGGCGCGCGAGACCTCCGAGGAGATCACCGAGATCCTCGGCGGCCGCCGCGACCGCGGCGACTGACGCCACGCCCGGGGAGGAGCGCCCCGCCCGCCGGGGCGCTCAGCGGACCTCGCCCGCCAGGAAGTCCGCGCCCCAGGCGGCGAGCCGGTCGGCGAGCGGGCCGGTGCCGTCCAGCACGCGGCGGCCGAACGCCTCGCGCTCGTGGGCCAGTACGGCCGCCTCCCAGACGCAGGGGGCCAGTCCCGTACGGCCCGGGCGCAGCAGACCGGGCCGGCCGGCCGGGCCGGTGAAGACCGCCAGGTCGGACATGTGGCCCTCGATCCAGCTGTGGACCAGGACGTAGTCCCCGTCGCCGCCCGCATGCGCGATCACCACGGCGAGCCCGAGGGAGCCCCGGACGTCCCCGAGGGAGAGGTGCGCGCCGGCCACGCGCAGCGCCGCCGCCGCGAACTCCTCCGTCACCCCGCGCCCCGGCGCGGCGAGTGCGTACGCCTTCGCCAGCTGCCCGCCGGCCTCGTGGACGCCCAGCGCGCGTACGGTACGGGCGTGGTGGCCGTCGGCCAGGGCGAGCAGCGCGTCGGCGGCCACGGCCGCGGGCGGCCGCTGCCCCGGCGGGTGCTCCCCGCACGGCTCCGCGGACCGGCTCACCCGGCCACCGCCAGACCGCGCCCGCGCAGCCACAGCAGCTGCTCGTAGGGCTGCGAGGCGCGGCCCCCGCCGTGGTCGGCGAAGTGCCACACCCGGATGTCCTTCTCGGTGCCCGCGTAGCGGTGGTAGGCGGCGAAGACCGTCGAGGGCGGGCAGACCGGGTCCATCAGACCGACGCTGAACAGCGCGGGGGCGGTGGCGCGGCGCGCGAAGTGCAGTCCGTCGAAGTAGTTCAGGACGGCGAAGACGGCGTCGGGGTCGGTGCGCCGGTGCACTCCCAGGTAGTGGGCGATCTCCGGGTACGGACCGGCCGTGGCCAGTTCCGCGCCGCGCCGGAAGTGGCACAGGAACGGCACGTCCACCAGGGCCGCCGCCACCTTCTCCGGTGCCAGCGCGGCCACCGCCAGGGCCAGTCCGCCGCCCTGGCTGGCGCCGGCGGCCACCACCCGGTCCGGGTCCACCGCCGGGTGCCCGCGCACCGCGTCCACCGCGCGCACGCAGTCGGTCATCAGCCGCCGGTAGTAGTGGTTCGCGGGGTCGTCCAGGCCGCGGGTCATGAAGCCGCCCACGTACTGCGGGCTGGTCTCCGGGTGCGGGTCGGGGGTGTCGTGGCCCTGGCCCCGGCTGTCGACGACGAGGGTGGCGTATCCGGCCGCGCTCCACAGCAGGTGCTCGGTGTACAGACCGCGGCCGCCGCTGTAGCCGATGTAGTTGACCACCGCGGGCAGCGGGCCGCCGGCACCGCGCGGCAGGATCAGCCAGGCCGCGACGGGCTGGCCGGCCCAGCCGGGGAAGCGCACGTCGTACACCTCCACACCGGTCAGCGGGGCGTCGGCGATCCGCCGGTACTCCGCCGGGCCGGACTCCGCCGCCCGGGCCGCCGCCAGGGTCTTGGCCCAGAAGTCGTCGAAGTCCTCCGGTTCGGCCACCTCGGGCCGGTAGGCGCGCAGTTGGTCCAGCGGCAGGTCGGTCAGCGGCATACGGGCGTCCCCTCGTCGCGGCAAGCGCTTTCCCGGAAAGCTACGGTCCGCTCCCCGCCCGGGTCAACGACACCCCGGCGGAGGCGGGGCGGTACGGATCTGACGGCCCGGTGACGTCCGGCCGCTCCGGGGTCCCGGCGGCTGCGCACCGGCCTAGCGTGAGACGGGTGAGCACTCCGCCACTCCGCCCGCCCCGGCCTCCCCGTACGGCTCCCCGTCCGAAGGCCCGCGGGCGGCCCCGCCGCGCACCGCGCCCGGAGCCGCACCGGGAGGACGGCCGGGTCCGGTACGACCTGTACGCCGCGGGCGCCGCCTGCGCGCTGTTCGCCCTGGCCGCGCTCGTGGGCTGGTCCGCGTACGACCCCCGCGAGACGCTGCGGGTGTCCTGGCCGCCGCTGCTCGCGCGGTGGCTGCCGCACGCCGGTCCGGGCACCCCGGCCGCCCTCGCCCTGGCCGCCGCGACCGTCGTGTACGGCCCCGTCCTGGCCCGGCGGCTGCGCTGGCGGCCCCTGCTGGCGCTCTCCTGGGCGGCCGCGCTGGCCTGGACGTGGTCGCTGGCGCTGGTCGACGGCTGGCAGCGGGGGGCCGCCGGGCAGCTGACCTCGGAGCACGAGTACCTGCGGTCGGTCGGCGAGGTCCACGGCCTCGGGGAGTTCCTGGGCACCTTCACCGACCGCATCCTGCTCCAGTCCCCCGGCAACTGGCCGGCCCATGTCGCCGGGCACCCGCCGGGGGCGGTGCTGACCTTCGCCGGGCTGGACCGGATCGGGCTGGCGGGCGGCGGCTGGGCGGCCGCCTGGTGCGTGACCACCGGCACCTCCGCGGTGGTGGCGGTGCTGGTGGCACTGCGGGCGCTGGGCGCCGAGCGGGCCGCGCGGCGGGCGGCGCCCTTCCTCGTCCTGGCCCCGGCCGCGGTGTGGGTCGGCGTCTCGGCGGACGGCTACTTCGCCGCCGTCGCCGCCTGGGGCCTCGCCCTGCTGGCCCTGTCCGCCACCGGCGCGGTGCGCGCGCCGCGCGCCGCCGCGCTGGGCGCGGGACTGCTGCTGGGCTGGGCGCTGTACCTGTCCTACGGGCTGGTGCTGCTGGCGCCGCTCGCGGCGGCGGTGCTGGTGGCGGCGCGTACCGCGCGGCCGGTGCCGTACGCGCTGCCGGGGCTCGCGCCGTGGGCGGTGGCGTTCACCGCGGGCGGCTTCTGGTGGTACGAGGGCTACACCACGCTGGTCGAGCGCTACCACCAGGGCGCGGGAGGGGTGCGGCCGTACGCGTACTACGTGTGGGCCAATCTCGCCGCGCAGGTCGCCGTGGTGGGGCCGGCCACGGCCGCCGGGCTGCGGCGGGCGGCGGCGCGGTGGCGCGGTGGCGCCGCCCGGGTCGCCGGGGCCGGCGCCCTGGCGGTGCTGGCGGCGGGCGCGCTGTGCGCCGTGCTGGCGGCGGACCTGTCGGGGATGAGCAAGGCCGAGACCGAGCGCATCTGGCTGCCGTTCACGCTGTGGCTGCTCCCGGCCGCCGCGCTGCTGCCGGCCCGGCACCACCGCCGGTGGCTGGCCGCGCAGGCGGCCGTGGCGCTGGCCGTCAACCATCTGCTGATCACCGGGTGGTGAGGAACGTGCCCGCCGGATCCCCCCGCGTCCCGTCGTGGTGGCCGCGCTTCCGCGGCGCCCTGCACGATCCGCGCACCGCGACCGTCCTGGGCCGGTGGCTTGGCGCGGCGGTCCTGGTGTGCTTCGGCACCGGGCTGGTGAGCCACGTGCTCCAGGAGCCGCCCGGCTGGGCGGCGCCGCGGCTGCCGTCCCGCCCGGTGTGGGGCTACCGCCTCACCCAGGGACTGCACGTGGCGACGGGCATCGCCGCGGTCCCGCTGCTGCTGGCCAAGCTGTGGACGGTCTATCCGCGGCTGTTCGCCCGTCCCGTGGTGCGCTCGCCGCTGCACGCCCTGGAGCGGCTGTCGGCGGGGCTGCTGGTGGGCGCGGCGCTGCTGGAGGTGTTCCTCGGGCTGCTGAACACCGCGCAGTGGTACGTCTGGCCGTTCTCGTTCCGGCGGGTGCACTGGGCGCTGGCCTGGGTGCTGGCGGGCGCCCTGCTGCTGCATCTGGCCGTCAGGGCGCCGGTGATCGCCGCGCACTGGCGGCACCGCTCGGCGGGCACCCGGGCGCTGCCCGCCGCCGACGCCCCCGACCGCCGGTCGCTGCTGCTGGGCGTGGGCACGGCGGCCGCCGCGGTGACGGCGGTGACGGCGGGTCAGACCTTCCCCCCGCTGCGGCCGCTGCTGCTGCTCGCCCCGCGCCATCCCGGGCGCGGTCCGCAGGGCCTGCCGGTCAACCGTACGGCCGCCGCCGCGGGCATCGGGCGCGAGGCGCTGCGCGACTGGCGGCTGGTCGTCGACGGGCCCCGGCCGTACGCGCTGACCCTGGAGGGGCTCGCGGAGCTGGAGCAGCACGAGGCGCGGCTGCCGATCGCCTGTGTGGAGGGCTGGAGCGCGTCGGCCCGCTGGGGCGGGGTGCGGGTGCGCGACCTGCTGCGGCGGGCCGGGGCACCGGACGGCAGCCGGGTTCGGGTGGTCTCGCTCCAGCGCCGGGGCGCCTTCGCCGTGACGGAGCTGGGCCCGTCGTACGCCCGTGACCCGCTGACGCTGCTGGCGCTGCGGATCGACGGCGAGGTGCTGCACCCCGACCACGGTTACCCGGCGCGGCTCATCGCCCCCAACCGGCCGGGAGTGCTCCAGACCAAGTGGGTCACCCGGCTGGAGGTGCTGTGATGCGGACGGTGCGGACGCTGCTGGGCCTCGCGGGCGGGGGACTGCTGGCGGTCGGCGCCTGGCTGCTGCTGACCGGCACCCGCGCGGGCACCCCGGCGGCGGTGGCGGTGTGGCTGGCGGGCGCGGTCGCGGTGCACGACCTGCTGCTGGTCCCGCTGGTGCTGGCGGCCGGACGGGCGCTGCGGCGGTTGCCCGCCCGGCCGGTGTGGCGGGGCGGGCTGGTGGTGGCCGGGTGCCTGACGCTGGTGGCGCTGCCGGTGCTGCTGCGGCCCGGCCCCCGTCACCCGTCGCTGCTGCCGCTGGACTATCCGCGTTCCTGGCTGCTGGCGGTGTCGGTGACGGCGCTGGTGACGGCCGCGGCGGCGGCCGGTGCCCCGGTGGCGCGCGGGCTGCCGGCCCGGTGGGTACCGCGGTCGGCCCGGTCGGCGGGACCGCGCAGGGCGAGGAAGGAGCGCCCGTAGGCGCTCCACTGGGCCGTCACCGTCCAGCCGCCCGCCCGGGCCCGCCGCCGCAGGGCCGTCCGGCCCAGCCGGGCCCACGGGAACCAGGGGTGCGCACCACCACCGCCGCCGTCGTCCAGCCGGACCTCCACCCGTTCCTCGACCTCCTCCGGCGCCGCCTCGGCCAGCAGCAGACCGCCGGGGGCCAGCAGGGCTCGCACCCGCTCCAGCAGGGCGGCCGGGTCGCCGCCTATCCCGATGTTGCCGTCGAGCAGCAGGGCGCTGCCCCAGCGCCCCTCGCCCGGCAGCGGGCCGAACACCGAGCGGCACAGCGCGGCCCCGCCCAGGGCGCGGGTGCGGGCGACGGCTTCCGGCGCGGTGTCGATGCCCAGCACCGGGCGGCCCAGCGCGGCCAGGGCGGCGACCAGCCGGCCCGGCCCGCAGCCGATGTCGAGCACCGGGCCGGCGCAGCGCCGCAGCACCGTGCGGTCGGCCTCGTCCGCCCCGGCGCACCACCGCTCGACCTCCAGCGGCAGCAGCCGGCCGTCGTCGGAGCGCCGCAGGTACAGGGGGCCGCGCCCGGTGCGCAGCGCGCGGGCGTACGGGCCGGCGCGCCAGGGGAGCCCGTCCCCCGCCGGGGACGGTGCCGGGCGCGGCGGGTGCGGCGGGGCGGTCACCGTGCCGCCGCCCGCCGTGGCCGGGCCCCGTCCCGTACCCGCCGGGCGCACCGCGCGTACTCCGCGGCGAAGCGGCCGCCCGGGCGCGCGGCGGTCTCGGCGGCGACGCGGGCCGCGTCGTCGGCGGTGTCCACGTCCCGCAGCACCGGCAGGTCCCGTACGGCCAGCCCGGCGTCCAGCAGCCGCCGCCGCTGGACGGCGCCGGTGCGCGCGGTGGACATCGGCACACCGCGCACCAGGTCCGGATCGGGTTCGGCCAGGCCCAGCGCCCAGAACCCGCCGTCGGTGGCCGGGCCGAACCAGGCGGTGCGCCCGGCCCAGGCGTCCGGGGCGAGCACCGGGGCCGGCAGGGCGCCGGTGAGCTGCGGGGTGTCCATGCCCACCAGCAGGGCGGGACCGTCGCAGTGGGCGAAGGCGTGGGCGATCCGCTCGTCCAGACCGCCGGGGCACTGGGGCAGCACCTCCCAGCCGCCCGGCAGCCAGGGGCCGGGCCGTCCGTCGAGGACAAGCACCCGGCGGCGGGCGGGCAGCACCGAGACGGCGGCCAGGGTGTCGGCGAGTGCCGCCGCGGCCAGCGCGGCCGCCTCGGCGGGGGTGAAGGGCGGGGTGAGCCGGGTCTTGACCCGGCCCGGCACCGGCTCCTTGGCGATCACCAGCAGGGTGAGCCCGTCCCGCGGGCCCGGGGCGCTCACCGCAGCACCCCGCGCATGTCGTGGACGGTCTGCCAGGTGCCGCGCCAGGTGCCGGTCACCTTGGAGCGGCCGGTGCGCGGCCGGTAGGGCACCTCGGTCTCGGCCACCCGCCAGCCGGCGTCGGCGGCGCGCACCACCATCTGCAGCGGATAGCCGCTGCGCCGGTCGGTCAGCCCCAGCTCCAGCAGCGGCCGGCGCCGGGCCGCCCGCAGGGGTCCCAGGTCGTGCAGGCGCAGGCCGGTGCGGCGGCGCACCATGCGGGCCAGGGCCAGGTTCCCGGCCCGGGCGTGCAGCGGCCAGGCCCCGCGCCCGGTGGGCCGGCGGCGGGCCAGGACGAGGTCGGCGGTGCCGGCCCGGAGGGGGGCGGCGACCCGTTCCACCGCGCCGGGGTCGAGGGAGGCGTCGCAGTCGCAGAAGGCGACGAGCTCCGCCTCGGCGGCCAGCAGTCCGGCGTGGCAGGCCGCGCCGAAGCCGCGGCGCGGTTCGGACACCACCCGGGCGCCGAGCTCGCGGGCGAGCCCGGCCGAGCCGTCCGTCGAGCCGTTGTCGACGACGACGGCCCGCCAGCCGTCCGGGATCCTGGACAGCACCCAGGGCAGCGCCCGGGCCTCGTTCAGACAGGGCAGCACTATCTCCCCGCGTGGGGTCATGGGGTCGGTCATTCCCCTCACCCTACGGACACATAAAGGACGTAACGGACTTGACGGTCTTACGAAACGCGGACGCCTGTCCGCCGGCCCGTCCCGCCCCGGGGACACCGGCCGGGGCGGGTGCCAGACTCCCTTCATGACCGTCCCTCCGCCGCCCTCCGCCCCGTCCCGCCGGGTGCTCGTCGTCGACGACGACCCGACCGTCACCGAGGTCGTGGCCGGCTATCTGGACCGGGCGGGCTTCGCCGTGGACCGGGCCGCCGACGGCCCCGAGGCGCTCGCCCGCGCCCGGCAGGCGCCGCCCGACCTGGTGGTGCTGGACCTGATGCTGCCCGGCCTGGACGGCCTGGAGGTGTGCCGCCGGCTGCGCGAGCGCGGCCCGGTGCCGGTGGTGATGCTCACCGCCCGCGGTGACGAGGAGGACCGGGTCCTGGGCCTGGAGGTCGGCGCGGACGACTACGTCACCAAACCGTTCAGCCCGCGCGAGCTGGTGCTGCGGGTGTCGTCGGTGCTGCGCCGGGCCGCCGCCGGGCGGCAGCCGCCCGCCGCCGGGCCGCTGCTGCACGGCGGCGGCATCACCCTGGACCCGGTGGCGCGGACCGTGCGCGACGCGCGCGGACCGCTCTCCCTGACCCTGCGCGAGTTCGACCTGCTGGCGCACTTCCTGCGCCACCCGGGCCGGGCCTTCGGCCGCGCGGAGCTGATGTCGGCGGTGTGGGGCTGGGACTTCGGCGATCTGTCGACCGTAACCGTGCACGTGCGGCGGCTGCGCCACAAGGTGGAGGCCGACCCGGCCCGTCCCCGGCTGGTCGTCACCGTGTGGGGCGTGGGTTACCGCTTCGACGGCGGCCCGGACGGCGCTCCGGCGGACGCTCCCCACGGTGCCCGGGAGGAGGACTGATGCCGCCCGTCTCCGACCTGCTGCTCATCGCCCTGTACGCCGGGGCCGGGGCCGCCGCCGTGGGCGCGGCGGGCGCGCTGGCGCTGCGCGCGCTGCGCCGCCGCTCGGTGGCCGTCTCGCTGGCCGTCCTGACCGCCGCCACGGTCGGCGCGATGCTGGCCGGGACGCTCTCGGTGGCCTGGGCGATGTTCCTCAACCGGCACGACCTGACGGTGGTGACGGTGGTGTGCGCGGTGGCCGCCGCCGCGTCCGCCCTGACCGCGCTGCTGCTGGGCCGCCGGCTCATCGCCGGGCACCGCGCGCTGGAGCGCGCCGCCCGCACCCTCGGCCGGGAGGGCGGTTTCACCCCGCCGGACTCCCCCGCCCCCGCCGAACTGGCCTCCCTGGCCCGGCGGCTGGCCGAGGCCAGCGCCTCGCTGGCCGCCGCCCGGGAGCGGGAGCGCGCCCTGGAGTCCTCCCGGCGCGAACTGGTCGCCTGGATCAGCCACGATCTGCGCTCCCCGCTGGCCGGGCTGCGCGCCATGGCCGAGGCGCTGGAGGACGGCATCGCCGAGGACCCCGACCGCTACCACCGGCAGATCCGCTCCGAGGTCGAGCGGCTCAGCGCGATGGTCGGCGACCTGTTCGAACTCTCCCGCATCCAGGCCGGTTCGCTGGCCCTGTCCCCCACCCGGATGTCGGTGTACGACCTGGTCAGCGACGCCATCGCGGGCGCCGGGCCGCTGGCCGCCGAGCGCGGCGTGCGGCTGGCCGACGACGGCGTGGACACCGTGCCCGTGGAGGTGGACGGCCGGGAGATGACCCGGGTCCTGGCGAACCTGCTGGTCAACGCCATCCACCGGACCCCGGCCGACGGCACGGTGGCCGTCGCCGCCCGCCGCGCGGAAGACGCGGGAGGGCCAGGGGACACGGTGGTGCTGTCGGTGACCGACGGATGCGGCGGCATTCCCGCCGAGGACCTGCCGCGCGTGTTCGACACCGGCTGGCGCGGCAGCGACGCCCGTACGCCCCCGGCCGGCGCCGGGCTGGGGCTGGCCATCGTGCGCGGCATCGTCGAGGCGCACGCCGGGCGGGCCTCGGTGCGCAACGTGCCCGGCGGCTGCCGCTTCGAGGTCACCCTGCCCGCGGCGGCTCCCGCTCCCGCAGGGGCTCCTTCGCGAAGCGCGCCATCCCCTCGCCGAAGCCGACCGCCGGCCGCCAGCCCAGCTCCCGGCGCAGCCGCGCCGAGGAGGCGGTGATGTGCCGTACGTCCCCCAGCCGGTACTCCCCCGTCACCACCGGCTCGGGCCCGCCGAAGGCCGCCGCCAGCGCGCGGGCCGTCTCGCCGACGGTGTGCGGCTCGCCGCTGCCGGTGTTGTACGCCCGCAGGGTGCCCTCCGGCAGCCCGCCGGCCGCCTCCAGGGCCACGAGGTTGGCCGCGGCGACATCCGCCACATGGACGAAGTCGCGGCGCTGCGCCCCGTCCTCGTACACCCGGGGCGGCTCGCCGCGCTCCAGCGCGGAACGGAAGAAGGAGGCCACCCCGGCGTAGGGGGTGTCGCGCGGCATCCCGGGTCCGTACACGTTGTGGTAGCGCAGGCTGACGGCCCGTCCGCCGGTGGCCCGGGCCCAGGCCGCGCTCAGGTGCTCCTGTGCCAGCTTGGTGGCGGCGTAGACGTTGCGCGGGTCGGCCGGGGCGTCCTCGCCGACCGCGCCGGGGACCAGTCCGGCGCCGCAGCGCGGGCAGGGCGGCTCGAAACGGCCCGCCGCCAGGTCCGCCGGGCGGCGGGGGCCGGGCCGCACCGTGCCGTGGCGGGGACAGTCGTACCGGCCCTCGCCGTACACGACCATCGACCCGGCGAGCACCAGGCGCCGTACCCCCGCGTCAGCCATCGCGGCCAGCAGCACGGCGGTGCCCAGGTCGTTGGCGCCCACATAGGCGGGGGCGTCGGCGAAGTCCCGGCCGAGGCCGACCATCGCGGCCTGGTGGCAGACCGCGTCCACCCCGCGCAGGGCACGGGCCACCGCCTCCCCGTCGCGGACGTCGGCCCGCACCCCGGTGCCCCCGGCGGCGGAGGCGGTGTCCAGGACGACGGGTTCGTGACCCGCCGTCCGCAGGGCGTCGGTGATGTGCGAGCCGATGAAGCCCGCTCCTCCGGTGACCAGTACGCGCATGCCGCCACGCTAGGGACCCGGCGGGCGCCGCGGGTGCCGGGGCGACGGCACGTCAGCGATCCGTAAGGACCGCCGCCGCCCCGCATTCCGCGGCGCCCGCCCGTCACCCGTACGGACCCGCTCCCGCCCGGGGCTGCCGCATGGCGGCGGCCCCCGGTGGTACCCATGGGCGCCATGGAGTGGTTCGAGGCACCCGAGTACTGGCTGAGCCGACTGGTCCTGCAGCGGGCCGTGGCCGCCCTCTATCTGGTCGCGTTCGTCTCGGCGGCCCTGCAGTTCCGGGCGCTGATCGGCGAGCGCGGGCTGACCCCGGCGCCGGACTTCCTGCGCCGGGTGCCCTTCCGCGCCTCGCCTTCGCTGTTCCACTGGCGCTACTCCGACCGCCTCTTCGCGGCCGTGGCCTGGTCGGGGGCGGCGCTGTCGGCCGCGGTCCTGCTGGGTGCCGCCGACCGGGTGCCGCTGGCGGTGTCCATGCTGATGTGGGCCCTGCTGTGGGCGCTGTACCTGTCGATCGTCAACGTCGGGCAGACCTGGTACGCCTTCGGCTGGGAGTCGCTGCTGCTGGAGACCGGCTTCCTGGTGGTCTTCCTCGGCAACGCGGACGTGGCCCCGCCGATGCTGGTGCTCCTGCTGCTGCGGTGGCTGCTGTTCCGGCTGGAGTTCGGCGCGGGCCTGATCAAGTGGCGCGGCGACCCCTGCTGGCGGAACCTGACCTGCCTGGACTACCACCACGAGACGCAGCCGATGCCGGGACCGCTGAGCTGGTTCTTCCACCACCTCCCGAAGCCGGTGCACCGGGTGGAGGTGGCGGCCAACCACCTCACCCAGCTCGTCGTCCCCTTCCTGCTGTTCTTCCCGCAGCCGGTGGCGAGCGCGGCCGGGCTGGCCGTGATCGTCACCCAGCTGTGGCTGGTGGCCTCCGGCAACTTCGCCTGGCTCAACTGGCTGACGGTCGTGCTCGCCCTGGCGGCCGTGGACAGCTCCCCCGTCGCCGGGACGCGGGAGTACGGCCAGGTGCCGCCGTGGTACGTGGCCGTCGTCATCGGGGTGACGGTGCTGGTGCTGGTGCTCAGCTGGTGGCCG
The DNA here is from genome assembly GCF_036323805.1 of Streptomyces rubellus. NCBI lineage: Bacteria > Bacillati > Actinomycetota > Actinomycetes > Kitasatosporales > Streptomycetaceae > Streptomyces > Streptomyces rubellus. Next base: position 55,061 of record NZ_JAZDCX010000011.1, on the reverse strand, counting down.
GTGCGCAACCTGCTCACCCGCCGGCAGCAGATGAACCGCTCCTTCAACCCCCTGCACCTGGTGAACACCTACGGCGCCTTCGGCAGCGTCACCCGGCTGCGCCACGAGGTGGTGATCGAGGGCACCGACGAGGAGCGGATCACCGGGAGCACCCGGTGGCGGGAGTACGGGTTCAAGGGCAAGCCGGGCGACCTGCGGCGGCTGCCCCGGCAGTACGCGCCGTACCACCTGCGGCTGGACTGGCTGCTGTGGTTCGCCGCGCTCTCGCCCTCCTACGCCGCGCCCTGGTTCACCCGGCTGCTGCGCAAACTGCTGGAGAACGACCCGGACACGCTGCGGCTGCTGCGCACCAACCCCTTCCCCGACCGTCCGCCCGCCCAGGTGCGCGCCCTGCTGTACCGCTACCGCTTCACCACCTGGCGGGAGCTGCGCTCCACGGGCGCCTGGTGGGACCGGGAGCTGGTCGGCCCGTACGGGCAGCCGGTCTCCCGGCCGCCCGCGGACACCCCTGGCACTCCCTGATCCCCTTGCGGCGGGCACGCCCTTACGGCACCACCACGATCTTCCGCCCCACCCCCGCCGCGAACCGCTCCAGCGCGTCCGGGTAGCCCTCCAGCGGCAGCCGGTCGCTGATGAAGACCTTCGGGTCGATGATCCCCGTCGCGAAGAGGTCGGCGGCGCGCTCGTAGCTGTGGAGCACCGCCATGGAACCGGTGATGGTGATCTCCTGGTTGTAGATGCGGTAGGGCTCGATGGTCACCTTCGTGGCGTAGTCGGAGACGCCGAACTGCAGAAACGTTCCGGCCTTGGCCACCCGGCCCAGCCCGTCCTGGATCGCCTTGGCGTTGCCGGTGGCGTCGATGACCACGTCCCAGCCCTGCGGGCGGTCGAGCTCGTCGGCCGCGGCGGCCGCGGCCGAGCAGCCCAGCTCCCGGGCGGTGGCCAGCCGCCCGGGATTGACGTCGACCACGTCGACCCGCGCCGCGCCCGTGCGCTTGGCCAGCTCCAGCATCATCAGGCCCATCGTCCCCGAGCCGTAGACCAGGACGCTGGCGCCCATCCGCGCGGCGAGCACGTCGTAGCCCCGCACCGCGCAGGACAGCGGCTCGATCAGCGCCGCGTCCTGGACGTCGACGTGCTCGGGGAGCTTCACGCAGTTGGCCACCGGGGCCACGGCGTACTCGGCGGCGCCACCCGCCACGGTGACACCGATGGCCGCCCAGCGCTCGCACATGTTGTTGTGGCCGACGCGGCAGTAGCGGCACTCGTGGCAGTACAGCGAGGGATCCACCGCCACCCGGTCACCGGCGGCCAGCTCGGTCACCCCGGTCCCGACGGCGACGACCTCGCCGGCGAACTCGTGCCCGGGCACGACGGGGAGCGTGGGCGCGAACTCCCCCTGCATGATGTGCAGGTCGGTACCGCACAGCCCGCAGGCGGCGACCTTCACGACCACCTCGCGCGGCCCGGGAGTGGGGTCGGGCACGGTGGTCAGGACGGCCTTGCCGACGGACTCGATGACGGCGGCTCTCACTTCACGGCTCCTAGCGACAGGCCCTGGACCAGCTTGTCCTGGGCGGCGAACCCTGCGGCGAGCACCGGCAGGGAGATGACGACCGAGGCGGCGCACACCTGGGCCAGGAACAGCCCCTGGCTGGTGATGAACCCGGTCAGGAACACGGGCGCGGTCTGCGCGGTCACCGAGGTCAGCACCCGGGCGAACAGCATCTCGTTCCAGCTGAAGATGAAGCAGATCAGCGCGGTGGCGGCGATACCGGGCCCCACCACCGGCGCGATGACCCGGGCCAGGACGGTGGGCAGCCGCGCCCCGTCGAGCTGGGCGGCCTCGATGAGCGCGGTGGGCACCTCGGCGAGGAAGGACTGCATCATCCACACCGCGATCGGCAGGTTCATCGAGGTGTAGAGGATGACCAGCAGCCAGATGTTGTCGAGCATGCCGGTGTTCTTCGCGAACAGGTAGATCGGCAGCAGTCCGGCCACGATCGGCAGCATCTTGGTGGACAGGAAGAAGAACAGCACGTCCCGCCACTTGCGCACCGGCCGGATGGACAGGGCGTACGCCGCCGGGAACGCCAGCAGCAGCACGAAGGCCGTGGAGAAGACCGACGCCATGGCCGAGTTGATCAGCGGCGGCCAGGGGCTGGCCCCGCCCCCGGCGCCGAAGAACTCCCGGTAGCCCTCCAGGGTGAGGGGCGCGGCGAGCGAGGGCGGGTTGGTGGCGGCGTCGGCCTCGGAGTGCAGCGAGGTGAGCACCATCCAGGCGACCGGCAGGAAGAAGACGAGCCCCACCACCCAGGCCAGCAGGCCGAGGGCGGCGTTGCGGCGCCGGGTGCGGCGCAGGTCCGGATGCGCCGCCGGGCGCGGCGCCGGGCGGGCCGGCGCGGTGCCCGGCGCGGCCGGGGCGGGCACGGTGGACGTCATCGGGACACCTCCTCACTGAACAGGGACGAGACCACCCGCAGGGCGAAGGTGGCGATGACGATCGAGCCGATGACGACGAGGACACCCGCGGCGGAGGCCAGGCCGTACTCGTGCGCCCGGTAGAAGGTGTGGTAGATCGTGTACGGCAGGTTGGCGGTGCCCAGCGAACCGGCGGTGATCGTGAACACCGCGTCGAAGTGCTGCACGATGTAGATCGAGCCCAGCAGCCCGCCCAGTTCCAGATAGCGCCGCAGGTGCGGCAGCGTCAGATGGCGGAAGATCTGCCAGCCGCCGGCGCCGTCCAGCCGGGCGGCCTCCAGCGTCTCCGTCGGGAAGCTCTGCAGTCCGGCCAGCACGATGAGCATCATGAACGGCGTCCACTGCCACACCAGCGAGGCCTCCACCGCCAGCAGCGGCATCTCGGAGATCCAGTCGGGCTGGACGACCTCCTCCATCCCCACCAGTGAGCCCAGCCAGTTCAGCGCGCCGTTGAACAGCCCGTACTCCGGGTTGAACAGGGCGTGCTTCCACAGCAGGGCGGCGGCTACGGGGACGATCAGGAAGGGCGCGATGAGCATGGTGCGCACCAGGCCGCGGCCCCGGAAGGAGCGGTTCAGCAGCAGCGCCAGGACGAGCCCCAGGACGAGGCTGGCCAGGACCACGGTGGCGGTCAGCACCGCCGTGGTGACCACCGAGGACCGCATGGCCGGGTCGGAGAGCACCGAACCGTAGTTGGACAGCCCCGTGAACTCCCGGGCGTCGGGGTCCAGGGCGTACCAGTCGAAGAGGGAGATCACCAGTGTCACCGCGAACGGCAGCTGGGTGACGGCGATCAGGAAGACCAGCGCGGGCAGCAGGGGTGCCCGGGTGGCCCAGGCCCGCAGTCGGCCGGGGGGCCGGACGGCGGGCCGCACGGGGGCCCGGGAGGGGGGCGCGGTGGGCGGCGGGGACTCCGCCGTGAGCTGCACGGTCATCGGTTCCGGTACTCCTCGCCGACCTTCTCGGCCAGCCGCTGCGACGCCTCCAGCGCCTCCTCGACGGACTTGTTCCCGGCGATGGCCGCGCTGATCTGCTGGGAGACCTTGGTGCCCAGGTCGGTGAACTCCGGGATGCCGACGAACTGGATGCCGGGCGCGGGCCGCTTCTGCGTGCCCGGGGACTCCGGGTCGGCCGAGGCGATGGCGTCCCGGGTGATGTCGGCGAAGGCGCCGGCCTCCTCGAGGTACTCGGGGATCTCGTAGGTGGAGGTGCGCTTGCCGGCCGGGACGCTGGCCCAGCCGATCTCCTCGCCGACCAGCTTCTCGTACTCCTTGCCGGAGGCCCAGGAGATGAACTTCCAGGCGTTGTCGGCGTTCTTGGAGGCCTTCTGCATGCCCCAGGCCCAGGTGTAGAGCCAGCCGGAGCTCTCGGTCTCCTCCACGGGGGCGGGGACGTAGCCGATCTTCCCCTTCACCGGCGAGTCGCCGGCCTCCAGCGATCCGGCGCCGGCGGTGGCGTCGTACCACATGGCGGTCTTGCCCTGGGTCATGTTGTTCAGGCACTCGGCGTACCCGGCCTGCGCGGCGCCCGCCTCGCCGTGCTCGCGCACCAGGTCGACGTAGAACTTCACGGCCTCGGTGGTCTCGGGCGAGGTCAGCTTCGCGTTCCAGTCCGCGTCGAACCAGGTGCCGCCGAAGGTGTTGATGACGGTGGTCAGCGGGGCGATCACCTCGCCCCAGCCGGGCAGACCGCGCAGGCAGATGCCCTTCATGTCCTGCTCGGCGGTGTCCACCTTCTCGGCGAGGTCGGCGACCTGCTGCCAGGTGGGCTTGTCGGGCATCTCCAGACCGTGCTTGTCGAAGACGTCCTTGCGGTACATCAGGAAGGACGACTCGCCGTAGAACGGCTGGGCGTAGAGCCTGCCGTCCTCGCCGGTGAGCGACTGCCGCATCGAGGGCAGGATGTCGTCGTGGTCGTACTCCGCGTCGTCCTGGATGTACTCGTCGAGGGCGTGCAGCCAGCCGTTCTTGGCGTAGATGGGCGTCTCGTAGTTGCTGATGGTGGCGACGTCGTACTGCCCGGCCTGGTTGGAGAAGTCCTGGCTGATCTTGTCGCGGACGTCGTTCTCGGGCAGGACGGTGAAGTTGACCTCGATGCCGGTCTCCTCGGTGAAGTGCTCGGCGGTCAGCTTCTGCAGTTCGGCCATCGGCGGGTTGTTCACCATCAGGACGTTGATGGAGTCACCGTCGGAGGAGGCGGTGCCGCCGGCTCCGCTGCAGGACGCGAGGAGGGTTCCGGCCGCGGTCGCGGCGATCAGGGCACGTGCGGTGTGCCGGGTCCTTCTGTACATGGCGGGCTCCTTGCCTGGTGTTGCCTGGTGCATGGTGTTGTCTGAAGTCGGTGGGGCGCCGTCCGCGGGCATGCGGGTGCCGTGCCGCCGGCGGACGGTGCTCGTTCGCGGTGTGGAGGATCGGTCGGTGAGGCGGTGGCCGGTCCGGTCCGGCCGCGGGGCGCTACACCCGGATGACGTGCGGTCCCCGGAGCGAGTAGCGGTGCGCCTCGGCGAAGGGCAGCGCGTTGCCGGTGACGATCGTCTCGAAGTCGGACACCTCCGCGAACCGGCAGAAGCTGACCGCCCCGAACTTGGTGTGCGTCCCCGCGAAGATCCTGCGGCGCGCGGCGCGTACGGCCGCGGCCTTCACCTCGCCGACCGCCGGGTCGGGCGTGGTGAGCCCGTGGTCGCGGGAGATGCCGTTGGCCCCCACGTACGCCAGGTCGATGACGAATCCGGAGAGCATGCGGGTGGCCCAGTGGTCGACCGTGGCCAGCGTCCCGCCCCGCACCCGGCCGCCGAGGAGCAGCACGGTGAAGTTGTCCGCCTTGGCCAGTATTCCGGCGGTGGCCAGCGAGGTGGTGACGACGGTCAGCGGCCGGTCGCGCGGCAGCGCCTCGGCGATGAGCTGGGGGGTGAAGCCCTCGTCGACGAAGAGCGTCTCGGCGTCACCGAGCAGTTCGACCGCGGCAGCGGCGATCCGCCGCTTCTCCGGAACGTGCCGGGTCGTGCGGACGGCGAGGGTCGTCTCGAAGCCGGCGCTCTCCACCGGGTAGGCGCCTCCGTGCGTGCGCCGCACCAGACCGTGGTCCTCCAGGACCCGCAGATCGCGGCGGACCGTCTCCTTGGCGACGGACAGTTTCTCGGCGAGCGCGACGACCTCGACCGAGCCCAGCCGGCGGGCCATGGCGAGGATCTCTCGCTGCCGCTCCTCGGCGTTCAATCGCCGCTCCTCCCTGTGCCGGTCGTTCCAGTTCCGGGCGCCCGAACCTGCCCGTTCGGATGCGTGGGGAGATTTCTACCCTCCGGGAGGAGGCCTGGCCAGGTTCTTCCCGGCAGGGATCATGACCGCTTGGGCCCGCTTCCGAGGACTTCCGGGCGACGGAAAGCGCTGCTCGAAGTCTTGCACGGCGCCCGGGCATGCCCGAGCGTGCCCGAAAGGCCGTCCATGGCTGCCCGTTATTCGCCCGGATCCGGACCGCGGCCGCACACGCGGATGCCCGTGGCGGGCCGCTTCCGGCCCGCCACGGGCATCCGCGAGGTGGGGCGGAACGCCCCGGAGGCGCGCTATCCGCGCTGCCCGGCGGCCTCCTGTTCGCCCGGCAGCCGGGCCGTCTCGGGCGAGGCGGTGTCCAGCGGCACCGACCAGGCGTCCAGCACCCCGAGCTGGACGGCCTGCCGCCGCAGCACGGCGTCCAGCGCCCAGTCGGCGGCCACCCGGATCCGGTTCCCGGGCATCGCGGCGAGGTGGTAGCCGCGGGTGACGAGGTTGGCGACCGGCCCGGACAGCGGGATGTTGAAGGGGTTCGCCGCGGCCTGCAGTCCGCCGAGGTCGACGACGAAGCCCAGGTCGCTGTGCTTGTAGGGACGGCGGGTGCCGATGCCGTAGGAGGCCATGATGTTGTTGGCGGCCGCCTTGCCCTGCCGGTGGGCGTGCTGGGCGGTCATCGGCGTGTACTCCCCCGGCTTGGTCAGGTCCGGCACCGCCGCGGCGTCACCGCAGGCGAACACCTTCGGGTGACCGGGGACGTTGAGGTACTCGTCGACCACCAGCCGCCCCTTCTCGGTGGGCAGCCCGAGCTGCTCCACCAGCGGGTCGGGCCGCACCCCGACGCACCAGATCAGCGAGCGGGTGGGAACGTACTCGCCGGTGTTCAGCACCACCCCGTCCCGGGTGGCCTCCTTCACGGAGGTCCCGGTGCGGATCTCCACCCCCCGCTTGCGCAGCACCCGGTCCGCCGTCCGGGACAGCTTCTCGTCCAGCCCGGGCAGCACCCGGTCCGCGACGTCGATCAGCATCCAGCGGGGCCGGGCGTCGGCCCGCAGCCCGCCGGCGCTGCGGGCGTGCTGGCGGGCGAGCGAGTCGGTGAACATCTTGCCGTGCGCGGCCACCTCGGTCCCCGTGTAGCCGGCGCCCACCACCACGAAGGTGCAGCGCGCCCGGCACTCCTCCGGGTCCTCGGCGTTGGCGGCCAGGGCGATCTGCCGGCTGATGTGGTCGCGCAGGTACAGCGCCTCCGGCATGCCCCGGAACCCGACCGCGTGCTCGGCCACGCCCGGGATGGGCAGCAGCTTGTTCACGCTGCCGACGGTGAGGACCAGCCGGTCGTACCCCAGCCGCTTCTCACGCCCCTCGGGGTCGGTGTACGAGATCGCCTGCCCGTCCAGGTCCACCCCGTGCACCTCGCCGAGCACCAGCCGCACCCTGGGCAGCGTCCCGGCCAGTGACACCGAGACCCGGCGGGCCTCCAGCAGGCCCGCCGACACCTCGGGCAGCAGCGGCAGGTACAGGAAGTAGTCGTTCGGGTTCACCAGGACGATCTCGGCCGCTCCCCGGAGCTTGCGCGACAGCGTCCTGGCGGTCTGGTATCCGGCGAAACCCGCACCGACGATCACTATCCGCGAACGGCTCACGTGCTACTCCAGTCCTCGGGACCAACGGCCAGGGAGACCGCGTTTCCCGCCAGGGCCCGGACAAACCAGGACCGGATACCCACCCTGTGCGACGCCGCCGCGCTCACTCCTCCCGGCAGGGATCACTCACGCGGGCACTCCGCCCCGGGAGCGGGCTTGAACTCCTTCTGGTTCCGCTTCAGCCCGGTGACGGTCGCGCCGGTGTCACCGGCGGCGTACCGGCCGGTGGCGAGGCGGTTCTCCGGATAGCTGCCGGCGCAGTTGATCCGGACGACATAGCCCGCCTCGTCGGTCAGGCGCGCGACCACGTCGTCGAAGACGAGCCGCAGCCCCTCGGTGGTGCTGACCTCGACGACGATGTTCCGCGACGGCCCGCTCTCCTCCTCCTCGATGACGGAGTAGAGGGGCATCTCGGTGGGGGTGGGCTCACTGGCCGCGTCGCTGTCGCTCTGCTGGCAGGCGGTGACCGGGAGGAGGAGGCAGGCGAAGGCTGCCAGGGCGCGTGGGGCGAGTCGTGCGTGCATGACACCAGAGTGGCGGACCGGATTCCGCTTCACACGGTGAGTGATACTAATGTTACAGAGGGGTTGACCGGGACAGTGCGCATCCCGCGCCGGACCGGTGGAGCCGGGCGGAGCGCCGCCGAAAAGCCCTGCCCACCCACCACCGCCCCGGCACCCGGTGTGCGCATCCACCCTTCGGAGTGCGGTATGGTTTCTGTGCGCGATCGGCGAGGGGCCAGCCCCGAGCCGAGAGGCACCGGGACGTGGCGCAGCTTGGTAGCGCACTTGACTGGGGGTCAAGGGGTCGCAGGTTCAAATCCTGTCGTCCCGACAGTGTCGGAAGGCGCTTCGGCCGGGGAGAAATCCCAGGTCGGAGCGCCTTTTGCCGTCTGACGGCACACCAGACCGACCGGGGCGCCGCCGCCCCTGCGGGGACCACCTGGGGACCAGCCCCGGGAAGAAACCGCAGACCAGAGCACGTTTTCTTGGGAACCAAGATCATGCCCGGTCTCTGCTCGATTGTCGGGTTCCTACAACACCCGGAGCGCCACCCCCGTCGGCTTCGGCGGGCCGGCCGCCACCGACAGATGGCCGCCGGGCGAGCGGCCCACCCCGGTGACCGGCCGCAGGCCCGGGTGAGACAAGGCCGACGGCAGCCAGCGATCCGTGCCTGGCGATCTTTCGCGGTGCATGGAGCGGGACCCTGGTATCGGCCGGCCATGTCGATCCGATGAGGGCACGCCGACCGAACGGACCCGGAAACACCGCCCTGACCTGACACCCGGCCGCACCGACGCCGCTCCGCCGCGTCCGGCCCGAGGGCCCGAGGGCGAAAGCAGCCGATCCGTCACGGTCCGCCGAGGGCTGCCCGACCACCGCAACGGGCGGCGCCCGCCAGGCACCGGGGAATCCCCGCAGGGCCCGGCCATGAAGGGCTCCTGGAACGGGATGACGCACAGGCTCCGAGGGGTTCACATCGCCGCGTCGCCCGCCGGATCGAGAGGTCGCGGCCTGGGACGTGCCTGCCGGGGAGGGGAGACAGACACCTCCGGAAGGGCCGAAAAGATTCCGGAATCGACTGACCTCAGATCGGTTTTCACATGGATGTTCACTGAGTGAAGTGAGCAAGCGCTGACCCTGTGAACTGGCAACATAACTTGAACGGCGCTGAGAGTTTTTCGAAATGTTTCCGTTACACGAGTGTTGACCGGAGTCCTGACAGAGCTTCAGAATCAGTGCGACCGCCCGGGATTGACCCGCACCTGTCATTTCCTGGGCCCCTTCCAGCCGGACCCCTTCCAGGAGGACGCGGTGTACGCACGCCGACGACGTGGGCCGCACTTCCCACTCAGCCGTTTCGCCCTGAGTGCCGCTTTGGCAGCGCTCTGCGCCGGTCTGGTCGCCCCGGCCGCACTGCCCGCGCAGGCCGCGGCGGTCCTGTCCACCGCGCAGGCCGAGGCCATGACCGCCGACGGGGGCTGCACCAGTCTGGAAGCCGACCGGGCGGTCTACTACTGCAACAACGACAGCACCTACGCCACACACACCTTCGACCGCGCGGGGCGTTACCGGATCGAGGTCACCGGCGCGTCGAGCGCCGCCAACACCGCCGGGATCAGTGTCTCGATCGGCGGCCGGAAGACCGCGGCGCTGTCTTTCTCCGGTACCGCCTGGAGCGAGCAGGAGGCGGTCTTCGACATCGCCGCGGCCGGTCCGGGAGAGGTCCGGTTCACCCTGGAGACCGACAACGGCAGCAACGACACCTACCTGGACGAGTACACGCTCACCTACGAAGGTCCCACGCCGCCCACACCGCCCGCGCCGGTGCCGCCCTCCACGGGCGCCTACGCCAGCGGTGAGTACCGCAACCTGTTCCAGGAGTGGGACGGGAGCCTCACCGACGCCGCCGTGCGGGCCAAGCTCGACACCTACTGGAACTCCTTCTTCACCAGCACCGACGACACCCGGCGCCTGTACTACCCCTCCGGTTCGAACGCCGACGGACCCATGGCCTACATCAGGGACACCGGCAACGGCGACGTACGCTCCGAAGGCATCAGCTACGGCATGATGATCGCCGTCCAGATGGGCAAGAAGGCCGAGTTCGACGCCATGTGGAACTGGGCCAAGACCTACATGCAGCACAAGAGCGGCGCCCGCGCCGGCTACTTCTGCTGGCAGGCCACCTACAGCGGCTCCTGCCAGGACAACAATCCGGCCACCGACGGCGAGGAGTACTTCGCCACCGCGCTGTTCTTCGCCGGACACCGCTGGGGCGACGGCCAGGGCATCTACGACTACACGGACGAGGCCAACGCCATCCTGGACGTCATGCTCCACAAGGAGGACATGAACGGCGGCGTCGTCGAGAGCGTCACCAACATGTTCAACCGCACCCACAAGATGCCGGTGTTCGTGCCCTACGCCAACTCGGCCACGTTCTCCGACCCCTCCTACCACCTGCCCGCGTTCTACGAGCTGTGGGCCCGCTGGGCCGAGGGCTACCAGGACCAGCAGGCCGCGGACCGGCAGTTCTGGCGGGAGGCGGCCCGGACCAGCCGCGCCTACTTCGCCAAGGTCACCCATCCCACCACCGGTCTGAACCCCGACTACGCCGAGTTCAACGGCACCCCCAACAACACCGGCAACCACGGCGACTTCCGCTTCGACGCCTGGCGCACCTCGATGAACTGGGCCGTCGACCACGCCTGGTGGGCCGCCGACAACACCGCCGTCACCCTCACCAACCGGCTCCAGACCTTCTTCGAGTCCGAAGGCATCAACGCCTACGTCAACCAGTACTCCCTGGCCGGCAACCCGCTCTCCTCCGACCGCTCACCAGGGCTCATCGCCACCAACGGCGCCGCGTCCCTCTCCGCCACCCACTCCCGCGCCTGGCAGTACGTCGAGCAGTTGTGGAACCTCCAGCCGCCCACCGGCCAGTACCGCTACTACGACGGTCTCCTGAACTTCATGGCCCTGCTGCACGCCAGCGGCAACTTCCGCATCTACCATCCCGACGGTGCCCCCGACGAGCCGCCCGCCGACACCGCACCGGCCGCGCCCGGTTCGCTGACGGCCACCCCCGGCGGCGCCCTGTCGATCACGCTCAAGTGGAGCGACAACGCCCACAACGAGACCGGCTTCCGCGTCGAACGCCGCACCGGCTCCGGCAGCTGGACCCAGCTCGCCTCCCCCGCCGCCGGGACCACGACCCACACCGACACCGGACTGACCGCCGGAACCGCCTACACCTACCGGATCAAGGCGGTCAACGCAGTGGGCGAGTCCGCCTGGTCGAACGAGGCCACCGCCACCGCCACCGCCACTCCCCGGACCCGGGACGCCTACGCCACCCTCGAAGCCGAGTCCTACGACGCCTCCTCCGGCGTCACCACCCGTAGCGACGACAGTGGCACCGTCGTGCACTTCACCGGCTCCGGCAGCCATATCGCCCTCAGCGACGTGCAGTTCGGCACCACCAGCGCCGGCAGCGTCCGGCTCCGCGCAGCCACCACCGCATCGGGCGTCAACGTCCACGTCCGCCTCGGCAGCGCCACGGTTTCTCCCGCCTGCACCGTCTACCCGGACGGCAACGGCACCTGGCACCTGAAGGCCAACAGCTGCTACCCCAAGCCCACCGGGACTCACACCGTCTACATCACCACCACCGGCGCCGTCACCCTCAACCACCTCACCTTCATCCCCTGACCTCTGATTCCCCCACCACCAGCGCGTCCGGCCGGGACTGGCCACCGTCTTCCCCGGGCGCGCTGATGGTGACGGTGTGCGGGGCCGCGGTGCGGCGGCCGGGCGACCGCACCGTTTCCGGCGGACCGGCCGGCGGCACCCGGCCCATGGAGGTGGCGAAGGCAGGAAGTGGCTGCCCACGGTGACGACGACGTTCGTGGCCCATCCGTTGGACACGCGGGCGACGCGCTGAGCGCCGTCGCCGTGCGGCATGCCCGTGGACGACGCCGACTCGTGCACCAGGGCCGCCAGGCGCGGCGGGCAGGCGTCCGGCAGGGCCGGATCGCCCGGGTCACCGGCTCCTGTGTGGGCGAGAACGAGGAGTTCGCCCGCCAGTACCTGGCCGGGGGATCGAGCTGGAGCTGATCCACCAGGGCACCCTGGCCGAGCGGCTGCGCGCCGGCGGCTGCGGGATCCCCGCCTTCTACACCCCGGCCGGCGTCGGCACCCTGGCCGCCGAGGGAGGACTGCCCTGGCGGTACGCCCCCGACGGCACCGTGGTGGCGGCCTCCCCGCCGAGAGAGGTGCGCGAGTTCGGCGGCCGCGAATACGTTCTGGAGCACGGCATCACCACGGACTACGCCCTCGTGCGGGCCGCCCGCGGCGATCGCCACGGCAACCTGGTCTTCGCCAAGTCCGCCCGCAATTTCAATCCGCCGGCCGCCATGGCCGGCCGCGTCACCCTGGCGGAGGTGGAGGAGCTGGTCGAGCCCGGGGAGATCGATCCCGACCACGTCCACCTGCCGGGCGTCTTCGTCCAGCGGCTGGTCGCGCTCACTCCCGAGCAGGCGGCCGACAAGGCCATCGGACGGCGCACCGTCGCACCGGCGCGAGAGGCGGTACGGAGCTGATGCCCTGGTCCGGGGAGGAGATGGCCGCCCGTGCCGCCGCCGAACTCACCAACGGCAGTTACGTCAACCTCGGTATCGGCCTGCCGACCCGGATTCCCAACCACCTGCCCGAGGGCGTGAACGTGGGGCTGGAGTCCGAGAACGGGCTGCTGGGTGTCGGCCCGTACCCGGCCGAGCACGAGGTCGGCCCGGACCTCGTCAACGCCGGCAAGGAGACCGTCACCGTGCTCCCCGGCGCCTCCTTCTTCGACTCCGCGCTCTCCTTCGGCATGATCCGCGGGGGCCACATCGGCACCGCCGTCCTGGACGCCGTGCAGGTCTCCGCCCTCGGCGACCCTCCCCCACGGACACCTGGCGGACGTCGCGCTCTCCGAGACCCTGCGCACCGCTGAGGATCTCGGCCGGGGCCATGGCCCCGGCCGTGCGGGCCTTCCTCGCCCGGCACCTCACGGCACCTTGACACTTCAAGGCCGACAGGCCACGGAGCAGCCCACGAGCCGGGCCGTTGAACGATAACCCCACGATGGCCGGTGAGAGGTCGATCCGTTCAGCCGCCCTCGTCAGTGCTGGTGCGCACCGCCTTCTTCGTGGACCACTCCGTCCTTCTTCTCCTCACTGGCCTTCGCGCCTGCGGTGACGGTGAAGGCGGCGGTGCGGACCTTCCCGTCGTGCTTGAAGTCGAGGAAGAGGCGGTAGGAACCGGCACTGGGCGCGGTGGCGGAGAAGGAGACGGTGGGGCCGGGCTCGGTGGTGCCGTTGCCGGGCTCACCGCCCGGGTGGACGTGGAGGTAGGCGAGGTCGCCGGCGCGCAGGGCGACCAGGTGGCCGTAGGCGCCGAGGTAAGGCTGGAGGTCGGTGACGGGACGGCCGTCCTTGGCGACCTTCAGGCCGAGGGTTCCGGTCGCCCCGGGGCGCAGGGAGCCGTCGAGGGTGACGGTGTAGCCGTCGACAGTGGCGGTGGGGGACGGCTCGGGGAGTTCCTCGGGCTCGTACTCGCCGACGGCGGCGAGGTCGGCGCCCAGGGTGAGGGGCTTCGCGCCCTCGGCAGCGGGGACGAAGTCGGCGAAGACGCGGTAGTCGCCGGCGGCGGGGAGGTCCAACGGGACGCTCCAGGCGCCGCCGGCGACCCGCTTCGGGTGCAGATGGCGGTAGACCGCCAGGTCCCGCGAGGCCAGGATCAGATGGAGCTGCTTGCCGTGCTCGGTGCGGTAGGAGGTGAGCGGCCGGCCGTCCTCGCCCCGGATGGTGAAGCTCAGCTCCGTCTCCTCGCCCGCCTTCACGCGCGAGGTGTCCAGGTCCAGGGTGTAGCCACCTTCGGAGATCTGCAGGCCGCCGGCCGGCGTCTCCCCGTGTCCGGCCTCCTCTCCCCTGTGCCCCGGCGCGACGTCCTGGTGGCCGGCGTGCGCCACGTGAGCGGGTTCGGCGGATACGGGGTCCACGGCGTTCCCCACCCCGTACGCCGCCCCGAACGCGGCCGCGAGCGCGGCGGCGAACGCGGTGATCCTGAGCCCGGTGTTCATGGTGCTCTCACCCTCCTTGAACGTGCCCTGCCCAATCAGGTCTCGACACGGAAGCATATACCCCTAGGGGGTATATGCAAGTGAACGGCGAGGACTTGTCAAACATAGGGGCGGGGGGTATACATGACGACACCATTAATACCCCCCAGGGGTATAGAAGAGATCTCTCGGAGGAACACCATGTCGTCCTGCTGCACCCCCGACGGAAGCTGCTCGACCGGCACCACCCAGACCGCCACCCTCAAGGGCACCACCACGGTCTACGCGGTCGCCGGCATGACCTGCGGCCACTGCAAGGCCACCCTCACCAAGGTCATCGGCGACCTCGACGGCGTACTGGCCGTCGAGGTCGACGTCGCGGCCGGCCACGTCACCGTCACCACCGCCGGCGCGCCCGACGACACCCGGATCGCCGAGGTCGTCGACGAGGCCGGATACGAGCTCACCGGCCGGGCCGCCTGACCCGTCCTCGCCTCGCGCCTTCCCCATGCCGGGCCCCCCGTCCGGCGGGCCCGGCACCCGCTCCTCCCGTCCGGCGAGGGCGGGAGGCGCGACCGTGGCCGGCGCGGTCACCGGCCGCGGAATCCCGGCCTCCCGTCCGTCCCCCACACCACACCCAGCGCCTGATCACTTCTGTCCGAGGAGCAGTGATGACCACCACCGCCAGCGAAGCAGCTGAAGTCGAACTCGCCATCGGCGGCATGACCTGCGCCTCCTGCGCCGCCCGTGTCGAGAGGAAGCTCAACCGCATGGACGGTGTGAGCGCCACCGTCAACTACGCCACGGAGAAGGCCAAGGTCTCCTTCGGCGAGGGCGTCGGTGTGGAGGACCTGATTGCCACCGTCGAGGCCACGGGCTACACCGCCACGCCCCCCGCCCTCGATCGCGAGGCAGCCGGCGGCGGCTCCGGGGAGACGGCCTCCGCCGCGGGCGGGAGACACGAGGATGACGAGCTGCGGCCGCTGCAGCAGCGTCTGTTCACCGCCGTGGTCCTGGCCGTGCCCGTCATCGCGCTGGCCATGGTCCCGGCCTGGCAGTTCACCTACTGGCAGTGGCTGTCGCTGACCCTGGCCGCACCCGTGGTCACCTACGCCGCCTGGCCCTTCCACAAGGCGGCCTTCACCAACGCCCGGCACGGCGCGGCCACCATGGACACCCTGATCTCGGTGGGCACCTCGGCCGCCTTCCTCTGGTCCCTGTGGGCGCTGTTCCTCGGCACCGCCGGAACACCCGGCATGACCCACCCCTTCGAGCTGACCATCGCCCGCACCGACGGAGACGCCAACATCTATCTGGAGGCCGCCGCGGGAGTGACCGCCTTCATCCTGGCAGGCCGCTACTTCGAGGCCCGCTCCAAGCGCAAGGCCGGCACCGCCCTGCGCGCCCTACTGGAGCTGGGCGCCAGGGAGGTCACCGTCCTGCGCCCGGGAGGACGCGAGGAGCGCGTCCCCGTCGCCGAACTGGCCGTCGGGGACCGCTTCCTGGTCCGCCCCGGTGAGAAGATCGCCACCGACGGCACCGTGGTCGGGGGCTCCTCGGCCGTGGACGCCTCGATGCTCACCGGAGAGTCCGTCCCCGTCGAGGTCGGCGTGGGCGACGCGGTCACCGGCGCCACCCTCAACGCCGGCGGCCGGCTGGTCGTCGAGGCCACCCGCGTCGGCTCCGACACCCAGCTCGCCCGGATGGCCAAGCTGGTCGAGGACGCCCAGAACGGCAAGGCCGCCGCCCAGCGCCTGGCCGATCGCGTCTCCGCCGTCTTCGTGCCCGTCGTCATCGTCCTGGCCCTGGGCACCCTGGGCTTCTGGCTCGGCAACGGGGCGGGCTGGACCGCGGCCTTCACCGCGGCCGTCGCCGTCCTGATCATCGCCTGCCCCTGCGCCCTGGGCCTGGCCACCCCCACCGCCCTGATGGTCGGCACCGGACGCGGCGCCCAGCTCGGCATCCTCATCAAGGGGCCCGAGGTCCTGGAGAACACCCGGCGCGCGGACACCGTCGTCCTGGACAAGACCGGCACCGTCACCACTGGGAAGATGACCCTTCTGGCCGTCCACACCTCCGAGGGCGAGGACGAGAGCGAGGTGCTGCGCCTGGCCGGCGCCCTGGAGCACGCCTCCGAGCACCCCATCGCCCAGGCCGTCGCCACCGGGGCCACCGAGCTGGTCGGCTCCCTGCCCGCTCCGGAGGACTTCGCGAACGTCCCCGGGCTCGGCGTCCAGGGCATCGTCGACGGCCACGCCGTCCTCGTCGGGCGCACCCAGCTCCTGGAGCAGTGGGCCATCGAGCTGCCCGCCGACCTCGCCCGCGCCCGGCACGACACCGAGGCCGCCGGCCGCACCGCCATCGCCGTCGCCTGGGACGGAGCCGCCCGCGCCG
Source organism: Streptomyces rubellus (assembly GCF_036323805.1). Lineage (NCBI taxonomy): Bacteria > Bacillati > Actinomycetota > Actinomycetes > Kitasatosporales > Streptomycetaceae > Streptomyces > Streptomyces rubellus. The sequence goes on along the minus strand of NZ_JAZDCX010000011.1, from coordinate 38,677 downwards.
TCCTGGAGGTCGCCGACGCCGTCAAGCCCACCAGCGCCGAGGCCATCACCCGGCTGCGCGCCCTCGGACTCACCCCCGTCCTGCTCACCGGCGACAACCGCGCCGTGGCCGAGGCCGTCGCCCGCGAGGTCGGAATCGACGCCTCCGGGGGCCGGGTGATCGCCGAGGTCATGCCCCAGGACAAGGTCGACGTCGTCAAGCGCCTCCAGGCCGAGGGCCGCTCCGTGGCCATGGTCGGCGACGGCGTCAACGACGCGGCCGCCCTCGCCCAGGCCGACCTCGGCCTGGCCATGGGCACCGGCACCGACGCCGCCATCGAGGCCGGCGACCTCACCCTCGTCCGCGGCGACCTGCGCGCCGCCGCCGACGCCATCCGCCTGGCCCGCAAGACCCTGTCCACCATCAAGTCCAACCTCTTCTGGGCCTTCGCCTACAACGTCGCCGCCCTGCCGCTGGCCGCCGCCGGACTGCTCAACCCGATGATCGCGGGAGCCGCCATGGCCTTCTCCTCGGTCTTCGTCGTCGGCAACAGCCTCCGGCTGCACCGCTTCCAAGCCCAGTCCTGAAACGGCCCACCGGCACCACCCGTCCGCAACACACCACATCGAGATCGCGAGGCCGGGGCTCCCAGCCCCGGCCCGTCCTCATATCCACGCCCTTCCCCGCAGGACACTCACGAGAGGAGGCGCCGATGACCGGTTACGAGAAGCGCAGGGACGACATCCTCAGGCGCCTGCGCAGGAGCGAGGGTCAGGCCCGCGGACTGCAGCGGATGGTCGAGCAGGACACCTACTGCACCGATGTCCTCGCCCAGGTGTCCGCGACCAACGCGGCCCTCCAGTCGTGTGCCCTCGCCCTCCTCGACGGACACCTCAACTGCTGCGTCACCGAGGCCATCGGGCGTGGCGGAGACACGGCACGGGAAAAGGTGAGCGAGGCGTCCCAGGCCGTCGCGCGGCTCGTCCGGTCCTGACCCACGGCATGGACATACGGCGTGGCGCGGCTGCTGGGCCGTGGGCAGCACCTCACGGTGAGTACTTCAGCGGAGGCCCACCACCACTGCGGGCACGCCGGTAACGAGCCCCCGGCCACCTCGGGCTGACGGGCCCGCGTTGATCTCCGGAGAAGGATCTGCGAAGCATGTCCTGGACCACCCCCGCACCGGGGATGCCCCGGTCACCGTACGAGGGTGTCGGAAAGAAGGCCAAGCGCCCATCCCGCGCCCGCGCCGAGGACGAGCGTGGCGGATGCCGCGGCGATCGCCGTGCCCGCCGCCCAGCGCTCGGGCTCGGCGGCCGCCGCCGTCGCCTCCCGCTGTTCCCCGTCTCCATCGGACGGCCCGGCGCCCTGCGGGGGCGGACCGGGACGGCGGATCGACAGAGCTGGCGCGATCCAGCGCAGATAATAGAAGAGACTGGCGAGGGTGTTGACGGCGGCGATCACCACCAGCCAGGCCATGCCGCCGTCCCAGGTGGCGGAGAAGACCGTCAGCTTGCCCATGAACACCGCCGTCGGCGGAGTGCCCACCAGGCCCAGCAGGCAGACGGTGAGCGCGGCGGCGAGCCAGGGCCTGCGTCGTCCCAAGCCGCGGTACGCGGCCAGGGTGCGCAGGTGGGGCAGTGCGGCGGCGACCGCGAACGCGCCGAGGTTGGTGGCGGCGTAGGCCGCGAGGTAGAGCAGCAGGGAGCGCAGGGCGCCGACGCGTTCGGCGACGGCGAGGGTCATCAGCACGTAGCCGGCCTGGCTGATGGTGGAGTAGCCCAGCAGCCGCAGCGGATCGGTCTGGGCGAAGGCGGCGAGGTTGCCCAGCGTCATGGTCGCCACCGCCACGGCGGCGAGCAGCATCCGCCAGTCGATGACCTGCTCGGGCAGGACCGTGAGCACCCGGTACAGGGCGATCAGTGCGCCGACCTTGGGGACCGTGGTAAGGAACGCGGCGGCCGGCACCGTCGCGCCCGAAGCGGCGTCGGGCACCCAGAAGTGGGCGGGGACCGCGCCGGCCTTGAACAGCGGTCCGGCCAGCAGCGCCACCGTCCCCACCGCCAGGGCGGCCCCCGGCGCACCCGCGAGCCCGTCGGCCAGGGCGGCGTAGTCGGTGGCGCCGCCCAGTCCGTACAGGACGGCGGTGCCCAGCAGCATGGTGATGCCCAGCAGCACACCGAGCAGGTAGAGCTTCAGCGCCGCCTCGGCGCCGCGCGCGTCGCGGCCCCAGCCGGCCAGCGCGTACAGGGGGATGGAGGCCAGCAGGTAGGCGACGGCCAAGAGCAACAGGTCGGACGCGCCCGCCAGGAGCACGGCGCCGAGCGAGCCGAGCAGCACCAGGACGCAGAACTCGGTCTCGCGCCGGTCGCCGCGCACCCGACCCGAGGCCAGCGCCAGGACGGCGAGCGCGGCGGCCGGGACGATGACGCGGGCCGCGTCGGTGGCGCCGTCCAGCGCGTAGGTGCCGGCGTAGACGGTGCGGTCCTCTCCGGGTGCGAGAACCGCTGCGGCGGTCAGGGAGACGGCGAGCGCGGCCGCGGCCGCGGCGCGGGCGGCCCACTGGCGCCGGCGCGGCAGGAAGGAGCCGGTCAGCAGGGTGACGACGGCGCCGAGCAGCAGCAGGATCTCCGGGAGGAGAGCGAGCGGATCCTTGTGCATGCCGTTCACCGCGCGACCAGCTCCACGACCGTGTGGGCGGCCGGCTCGATCACGTCCAGCAGCCACCGCGGCAGGACGCCGATGAGCAGGGACAGCGCCAGCAGCGGCGCCACGGACAGCAGCTCGGCCGGGCGCAGGTCCGCACCGACCGGCTTCGGTTCCCGCCGGGCCCCGAGGAAGAGCCGGTGCAGCGCCCACAGGAACAGTCCGGCGGTGATCAGGATGCCCAGCAGGGCCAGCGCGGTGGCCACCGGTACGGAGCCCAGGCTTCCGGCGAAGATCTGGAACTCGGCGATGAAGCCGCTGAAGCCGGGCAGGCCCAGGCCCGCGAAGGCGGCGACGGCGGTCAGCGCGGCGAAGCGCGGCATGGGCCCGGCCAGCCCGCCCCAGGCGCCCATCTCATAGGTGCCGCCGCGGTCCATCAGAACCCCGGACAGCAGGAACAGGGCCCCGGTGATCAGTCCGTGGCTGACCATCTGGACGACCGCTCCGGTGACGGCGGTGGAGCGGGCTGCCTCGTCGGTGCCGGCGACCATTCCGGCTGCGCCCAGGGCCAGCAGGATGTAGCCCATGTGGTTGACGCTGGTGTAGGCGATCATCCGTTTGAAGCTGCTCTGCGCCAGGGCGACCAGGGCTCCGTAGAGGGCGGAGACGACGCCGACGACGACGAAGACCATCGCGTAGGTGCGCCAGGCGTCCGGCAGGATCGGCATGGCGATGCGCACGAATCCGTAGGTGCCCATTTTCAGCAGGATCGCCGCCAGAACGGCCGATCCGGCGGCAGGCGCGTCGGTGTGGGCCGGGGGCAGCCAGGTGTGGAAGGGGAAGACGGGGGTCTTGACCGCCAGGCCGACCGCGATGGCCAGCAGTACCAGCGGGCCCGCCGCTCCGCTGCCCTGGAGCGGCGGGTCGGCGGTCAGTTCGGTGATGTCGAAGGTGTGCGGGTCGGAGGCCGCGTACAGGCCGATGAAGCCCAGCAGCAGCGCGAGGGAGCCGACGAAGGTGTAGAGGAAGAACTTCAGCGCCGATCGGGCGGCCCGCTCCCCGTGCCCCCAGCCGGCGATGACGAGGTACATGCCGACGATGGACAGGTCGAAGAAGACGAAGAACAGGATCAGGTCCAGGGCGGCGAACAGCCCCAGGCAGGTGGTCTCCAGGACCAGGAAGAGCGCCGCGAAGCGGCGGAGGTCGCGCCGGCCGCGCAGCGAGTACACCGCGCAGGCGAGGAAGACGACGGCGGTCAGGGCGAGCAGCGGCAGGGAGAGCCCGTCGACGCCGATGTGGTAGCCCGCGCCCGCGCCGGGGATCCAGGGCTGGTCGGTCTCATGGCCGACGCCCGAACCGTCGTAGGTGGTCCACAGCGCGGCCACCAGGGCCAGCTCCACTCCCGAGACCCCCACCCACAGCCACCGCACGGCCGCGTCGGACAGGCCGCGCCAGGCCGACAGGACCAGGGCGGCGGCCAGCGGGAGGAAGACGGTCAGCGAGAGCATGCTCACCTCAGCAGCAGGAGCAGGACGGCGGCCGCGGTCAGCAGGACCAGGGCCTGGGCGTAGTACTGGTGGAGCTGTCCGGTCTGCGGGCGGCGCGCCAGCTCGCCCAGGTGCCGGGCGCCGTCGGCGACGCCCCGGACGGCCCGGTCCACCCCCGAGCGGTCGGCGACCGACGCCCACGAGGCCAGACGCCGCACCCCTGCGGCGGTTCCCGTGGCGGCGCGGTCCAGCACGGTGTCGTCGAACCGGGCCAGGGCGCGGGCGGCGGCCAGAGCGGGGCGTACGGCGACGGTGTGCGCGGCCGTCTCCAGGTACAGCCAGGCACGCGCCCAGGCCGGCTCCGGCAGCCGGGCCGCCGAGACGGCCGCGAAGGCGGTCGCGGCCAGGGCGAGTACGGCGGTGGCGACCATGGTGGCCACGCCGGCCGACGGCTCACCGGGCGCCCCGACCGCCCGCTTCAGCTCTCCGGCCAGCGGCGGCAGGGCCAGGGCGCCCAGAACGGCGGCCCCCGCGGCGAGAATCGCCAGGGGCACGGTCCGGAGCGGTCCGGCGGACCGCTCCCGCCGCTCCCCTCCGGCCTCGGCGGACGGTTCGGGGCCCGGTCCCAGCAGGAGGCCGAGCGCCTTGCCTGCGTACAGGGCCGACAGGACGGCGGCGGCCAGCACCACCCCGTACAGTGCCGGGGATTCCACCGCGGCCAGGATCTCGTCCTTGGTGGCCCACAGCGACAGCGGCGGCACCCCGGCCAGGGCGAGCGCGCCCACCGCGAACGGCAGGCCGACCGCCCGGTCCCGGCGCGCGGCCCCGCGCAGAGCACCCAGGTCATCGGTGCCCAGCGCCGCCAGCCACGCCCCGGCGGCCAGGAACAGCAGCGACTTGACCGCCGCGTGGGCGGCGAAGTGGGCTGTGCCGCCCGACACGCTCCCGGCTCCGGCCGCCAGGACGACGAAGCCGAGCTGGGCGGCGGTGGACGCGGCCAGCAGCTGTTTGAGTTCGCGCTGGGCCAGGGCGACCGCGCCCAGGGCGAGCGCGGTGAGCGCACCGCCCCAGGCGGCGGCCGCCGCCGCCCAGCCGGCGGACTCCAGCAGCGGACGCAGTCGCAGCAGCAGATAGCCGCCCATGGCCACCATGGCGGCCGAGTGCAGCAGGGCGCTGACCGGGCTCGGGCCGAGCATCGCCTTCGACAGCCAGAAGGAGAAGGGGAGTTGGGCGGCCTTGCCGAAGGCGGCCAGCAGCACCCCGGCGGCGACCAGGTGGAGCCACGGACCGGTCAGGTCCGCGAGGGCGCCCAGGGCGAGCCGGTCGGCGGCGCCGGTTCCCGCGACTGGGGCGGCGAGGGCGGCGCCGGCCGCCAGGTAAAGCCCGAGGTCACCGGCGCGGGTGGTGAGGAAGGCGGTCGTCCCGGCCGCCACCGGGGCGTCCTCCCGCCAGCGGAAGGCGATCAGCGCGTACGAGGCGGCGCCCATGACCTCCCAGGCCAGCAGCAGGGCCGTCAGGGTGGTGGCGGTGGCGGTGACCAGGACCGCGGCGGTGAACAACAGCATCAGCCCGAAGAACCGCGGCCGTTCGGCGCGGATGCCGGCCGCAGCGAAGACCAGCACGAGCAGACCGGCCGCTGCGACCGTCACGACCACCACGGCGGAGAGTCCGTCCACCGCCAGTTCCAGCGGTCCGCCCGCCACGAAGCCGGTCCGCGCGGTGGGACGGACGGCGGCGGCGGTGACCGCCAGGGCGAGGGTGACCGCCGCGACGGCCACGGCGACGGCGGGCGCGGTACGGCCGGTACCGCCGGGGCGGTCGTACGTCCCGGCGGTGCGGCGCCCGCCGCCGGACAGAGCAAGGAAGCCCCCGGCCGCGGCGGGCAGCAGGACCATGGCCCACAGCAGCGCGCTCGCCGTGCTCATCGTTTCAGCTCCGCCGCCATGTCGGTCATGTCGGCGTCCTTCGCGCGGAACAGCAGGGTCACCACGGCGAAGCCCATGGCCATGTCCACGGTCATGGCCGCGATGACCACCAGCACCAGAACCTGCCCGTCCGGGGCCGCCGGAGCCAGGAAGTACCAGAAGGCGGCCGCCGCCACGACGACGCCGTTGACCATCAGCTCCAGGCCCATCATCACCATCACCACGGACTGCTGGCTCAGCGCCCCGTACACCCCGATGGCGAACAGGGCCGAGGCCAGCAGCAGGAACAGTTCCAGCGTCATGCGTCGCTCCCCTCCGGCCGGGAGGCCGCGTGCGTGCCGTGGCTGGCGTGCGCATCGTGGTCGGCGTGGTTCTTGCGGCCACCGTGGCCGCCGTGGTGACCGTGGTCGCCCTGGTCACCGGTATGACGGCTGTGGTCACCACCGTCGTGGGAACGTCCTCCGTCACCGACCCGGCCCTCGCGGCCACCACCGTGCCCGCCGTGACCGGCACGGGCCCCGTGTCCGTCATGCGGATCGCGACCTGCGTGACGCCCGTGCTCTATGTCCTCCTCACCGCCGTACCGGCCGCGGGACGTGGCCAGGACGAGGGCCGCCACGATGGTGGTGAACAGCACCGCGCTGACACCGATCATCACCAGCATCTTCGAACCCATGACCGCCTCACCCACCGCACGGGTCGGATCGGCGGGCACGGCGCCCCGCCGCTCCGGCCACGGAACGAGCAGCACCAGCGCGCCCAGGGCCAGGAAGACCCCGCCGGAGATGGCCAGCGCCCCCCGCTTGTTGTGCAGCATCGACATCGGCATGAGCCCGGCCGGATTCATCATGAACATGATCATGAAGACAGCCATGATCGCCATCTCCATCACCATCATCAACACCGTCACCACGCCGAGGTAGGCCAGGTCCAGCAGCAGGAGCGAGGTGCCGACGGCGACGAACGACAGGGCCAGGGCGTAGGTGGCCCGGGCCATGGAATCCACCGCGAACACCGCGGCACCCGAGAGGACGGCCACCACCGCCAGCACGCAGAACAGCGCCGTCTGCACCTCACCTCACCCCTTCGCCACCACGACGGCGGACACCAACAGCAACTGCAGCAGCACCGCCGGAAGCGCCACAAGCCACCCGAGCCGGACGATCCGCTCCGGGCGCAGCACCGGCAGCCGACGGCGCAGCGCCACCAGCACCGCGAGAACGGCCAGCGTCTTGATCACCGACCACAGCCAGCCCGGCAGCCACGGCCCCGCTCCGCCGCCCAGGAACAGCGCGACCGCCATACCCGACCCGGCCGCCAGCAGCGCGTACCGCCCGGTCAGCAGCAGCAACCGGTCCACCCCGGCCGCCTCCGCCAGCACTCCCCCGACCGCGTCACGCCCCACCGGAGAGGAGAACGGTCCCCACATGCTGAAGGCCGTCACCGAGCCCAGGAACACCGCGAAGGCCACCGGCATCCACACCACGAACCACAGCCCCTGCTGGGCCCGGGCCACCTCGCCCACGTTCAGGCTCTCCGCCGCCACCGCCGGCGCGGTGAGCGCGAACATCAGCGGCAGTTCGTACCCGAGGGCCTGGGCGACGAAACGGTAGCCGCCGATCAGCGGGTACACGCTGTTCGGCCCCCAGCCCGCCAGCCACACAGCCGCCCAGAGGGTGACGTCCACCGCGTTGAACCAGACCACACCCACCGGCAGATCGGCCACCACCGCCCCGCCCACGGGCACCACCACCGCCATCAGCAGGGCCGCCACCAGCGGGCCCGCCGTGCCGATCCGCCACAGCAGCCGGTCCGGTTCCACCGTGGTCCGGCCCCGCTGCCGCATCAGCCGCGCCGCCTCCACCAGCGGACGGGCCCACTTCCGGCCGCGTGCCGCCGCTGCCGTTCCCCCGCCTCCGCCGGTCCCGGCCGTGTCGAGGAGGGCGTCGAGTACGGCGGCGGCCAACGCCATGGCCAGCAGGACGGCGGCCGCGGGCACCACCGCCCACGCCGGCGCTCCGGTGACGGTCACCGCTCACCACCTCCCCCATCGCCGCGGCCGTGCTCGCCGTGGCCGTGGTGGTCCCGGTGCGGGTCCTTCTCCGTCTCCTCGTCCCGCGCCCCGTCCTCCGCCTCCGCCCGTTCCGGCCCGGCCAGTTCGTCCGGGTCAGGGCCGAGGCTCGCCACCAGCAGCCGGGCCGCGGACAGCTCCAGACCCGGCATCAGCTCGACGGCCGCGTCCAGCAGGCCACGCGAGGGCGGGGAGCCGTCCGGGGCCCGGTGGCCGCGCGGTCCTCCGTCGGGCGTCTGCCCGCCGGCCAGCGCCTCGTCCGTCTCCACCAACCACCGCAGCCACCGCGCGGTCGCGTCGTGGGGCGGCCGGGCCCGTACGGCGGGACCGCTCACGCCCAGCCGCACCGCGTCGGCCGGAGCGAGCACGCCGATGCCGTCCGTCGCCCACCGCAGCGTGCACGAGCGCTCCACCCGCCGCCGCCACGATCCGAAGTCCGCGCGGACCGCGTCCGCCGGCTCGCCCGCGAGCAACCGGTCGCGCAGCCGGCGGGCCCCGGCCGCGGCGTCCTCCCAGCCGGCCAGGGCGAGCAGCCGTCCCAGCGAGTCCAGATGGCAGGCGGCCGTACGGGCTCCGGGAGCAACGGTGCGACCGTCATCGGCGTGCCAGAAGGGTGGAGGACACGGACCCGCGGAGGGAAGCACCCGCCCCTCGGCCCGCTGTACGACGTCTCCCTGCAGGACGGTGTCGATGACGAGTCCGGCAGGCCAGTCGGGCAGCACCGGCCCCAGCGGCACGTGCAGCACGTCCAGCTTCAGTCCGTCGCGGTCCTCGGCGCGGTCGGCCATCATCAGCCCACCGGGCATCTGCATCCCACCGTGGCCTCCGTGGCCGCCGTGGCCGCCGTCACCACTCCCGTGCTCGCCGTGGCCGCCACCGTGGCCTTCGTGGCCACCGACGTGGTTTTCGCCACCGTCGTAGGACCGCTGCTCGCCACCGTGCCCGCCGTCGTCTCCGTCCCCACCACCATGACCTTCGTGGCCACCGCCGTGCCCGCCGTGATCGTCCCCTTTCCCGTCCCGCCCCCACTCGTCGTCCCGCCGTGCGGCCTCCGCCTCCTGCCCCGGACCGGTGAGCGCGGGCAGGAGAGCGCGCAGTACCGCCTCCGCGTCCTGTGGCCGCGTCACATCCCCCCGCACACGCGGCCCCGGCATCTGCCCCCACAGCACGTCGGTGGCGGCTCGCATCTCCTCGGACGGTTCTCCTGCCACGAGCAGGACGTCCGCCTCCGCGGGTGAGTCCGCCAGGCGCCCGCCGAGTCCGGCGACGGCCACCTCCGCCGCCAGCCGTACGGCCGTGGCCCCGGGGCACACCACCAGCAGGACGCAGGGTCCGCCGGCGGCCGACGCCGTCAGGCGCTCCGTCAGGTTCCGCAGGGCGGTGCTCAGGCCCACCGCAGGGCCCCCTCGCGCCAGGCGTACAGCACTCCGCACATCAGCAGACCGAGGAAGACGAACATCTCCACCACCGCCGCCGCGCCCATCCCGGCGACGACGACCGCCCAGGGGTACATGAAGAGCATCTCGACGTCGAAGGCGAGGAACAGCAACGTCAGCGCGTACCAGCGGGCGTGGAAGCGCGACAGCGCATGCTCGTCGGGGATATCGCCGGAGAGGAAGGGGGCGGCGAGCAGCGGAGCCGCCCGGACGGCCGTCAGCCGGTGCAGCAGGCGCAGCCCGGCGACCGCGCCGATCGCGAGCACCAGCATGACGCCCAGGTCCAGGAACTCCCGCATGGTCTCCTCGCGTCGGTTCGGAGTCGTTCGTCACAGCCCGAGTGGTGAGCGTCCATCCGCCAGTACCCTGCGGGGAACAGTCCATTCCGCACATCGCTCCCATGGGGGCGGCCCGCCCGTGGTGTCCCGACGCGAGGATCTTCGATGCCCGCCCGTCTCCGTGGTCCTGGACAGCGGCGGGGAGCGTCAGGCCTTGTCCCCGTTCCAACCGTCGCTGTGCAGGGGCCCCTGGAGAACGCGCCGCCGCCCGTCGTACTCGCGGACGCGGGCCGCGTACTCCCTCTTGTCGGCCACGGGGACGCCCGCCTGCCGCAGCACCGACAGCCAGGGGCGCGGGACGTTCCTGCTCGGCCCGGCTGAAGAACCGGCCCTGCCGGGTACCCAGCACTTGATCCAGGGCGGACCACAGGGGCCCGGTGGCTGCCTGGTCGGGCCGGACCTCGGGGGCCGCGCCGGAGCGCAGCAGCAGGGTGTCATCAAGGGCGGCGACGGCCAGGTCGGGGGCGGTGGTGACACCGTGCGCGAGGGCGCCGGCGGCGATGACCAGCGTCCCGGCGGCCGAGGGCGTCCGCGCGGCCGGGAGCAGCCGGCCGGACTGGCCGTCTTCGGTGTCGCTCGCCTGTTCCGGCTGCTGAAAGTCGCCCGTTCCTCCTCCACCTGGGGAAAGGCGGCGGGCGACGCTCTTGCCCATGAGACCACCGTGCTGCGTCTCGCCTCGCGCGGCGCCTGTGGGGTACCGCGCACTTCACGCCGAGCTGTGCCGCCTCGGCCACCGGATCAACCGCTGGGGGTAACCCCCGCTTGCGGGGGAGGGCAGGGCATGTCATACGCGAGCGCGGCATCGTCGGCACCGCACGGCGCGGACGCAAGACCCTGACCCGCCCGGCGAGGAAGGCGCTACCCGCTGCGGACCCGGTCGGCCGGGGTTTCACCGCCGTGGCGCCGGGACAGAAGCTGGTCGGCGACATCGTCTTCATCCCCACCGACGAGGGCTGGCTGGATCTGGCGACCCGCGAGATCGTCGGTTACTCGGTGGCCGATCACCATCGGGCACCGCTCGTCACGGACGCGCTGACAACGGCCGCCGGACACGGCCGGCTCCAGCCCGGCTGCATCGCGCGTCCGGATCGCGGCTCGGAGCACACCTCCGACGGACTACGCCACGAGCTCAACCGGTTGGGACTGCGAAGAGCACGGGCAGAACCGGCTCGCACTCCGACGACACCGCCGCTGAGTCGTCCTTCGCGCTGCTCAGGACAGAGATCGGCGCCCGCCACCGGCCCGGCCGGGCCACCGCCCGGCCCGGAATCCTCACCTTCGTCGAGACCTTATGCAGCCGCAGACGTCTGCGGAAGCGTACGGACTTGGGCTGCCTGACCCCGCTGGAGACACGGCAGCAACACGAGCAAGGACACGCCCTCGTGGCGTAAGCATCAAGTGTCCGACATCGCGGGGAAGCCCCAGGGCATGTTCTTCCCTTCCACTCATGCACACCACACGGGCCGGAGCCGCTTCACTGCGGCTTCGGCCCGCCATGGGGCGTGAAAGGCGTCTCAGACCGAGCCGGGTGTGGGGGACCGGTGAATGCCGATGATCTCGGCGTACCGCCGGCCGCTGCTCTTGACCGTGCGCTTCTGGGTCGCGTAGTCGACGTGGACGAGGCCGAATCGCTTGTCGTAGCCGTAGGCCCACTCGAAGTTGTCCAGCAGCGACCAGGCGTAGTAGCCGGCCAGCGGCGCGCCCTTGGCCGCGGCGCGGGCACAGGCCGCCAGGTGCTCCTCCAGGTAACGGACGCGTTCGGGGTCCTCGACGGCGCCGTCGGGGCCGACGGTGTCGGGGTAGGCGGAGCCGTTCTCGGTGACGTAGAGCCTGCGGGCTCCGTACTCGTCGGTCAGCCGCATCAGCAGGGCCTCCAGGCCCCCCGCGTCGACCTCCCAGTCCATTCCGGTGCGGGGCACACCGCCCCGGCGGATCTGCCGGGCGAAGGGCCGGGGGCCTTCGGGATCGTCGGCGACCACCATGGGGAAGTAGTAGTTGAGCCCCAGCCAGTCCAGCGGTTGGGCGATGGTGTCGAGGTCGCCGGGGCGCTCGGGCAGCTCAACCCCGTAGACCTCCCGCATGTCGGCGGGGAATCCGCGGCCGTGCACGGGGTCGAGCCACCAGCGGTTGGTGTGTCCGTCCATGCGGCGCGCGGCGGTGAGATCGGCCTCGGAGTCGGAGGCGGGCTCGACGGTGGAGAGGTTGTTGACGATGCCGATCTCCGCGCCGGGCGCGGCGGCCCGGACCGCCTGGGCGGCCAGGCCGTGGCCCAGCAGCAGGTGGTACGAGGCGCGGACGGCGGCGGTGATGTCGGTCAGCCCCGGCGCCATCGTGCCTTCGAGGTGGCCGATCCAGGCGGAGCACAGGGGCTCGTTGAGGGTGGCCCAGTGGCGTACGCGGTCTCCGAGAGCGGACGCGGCCGCCGAGACGTAGGCGGCGAAGTGCTCGGCGGTCTCGCGTACGGGCCAGCCGCCGCGGTCCTGGAGGGCCTGCGGCAGGTCCCAGTGGTACAGGGTCGCGTTCGGGGTGATCCCTGCCTCCAGCAGAGCGTCGACGAGCCGGTCGTAGAAGCCGAGCCCCGCCTTGTTGACCGCGCCGTCGCCGCCGGGCACGACGCGCGGCCAGGCGATGGAGAAGCGGTACGCGGTGACGCCCAGCTCCTTCATCAGGGTGATGTCCTCGCGCCAGCGGTGGTAGTGGTCGCAGGCCACGTCACCGGTGTCGCCGCCCGCGATCGCGCCGGGGACGCGGCAGAAGGTGTCCCAGATGGAGGGCGCGCGGCCGTCCTCGGCGACGGCTCCCTCGATCTGGTACGCCGAGGTGGCCACGCCCCAGGTGAAGTCCGCGGGCAGGGTGGCGAGGTCGAGGGGATCGGTCACGGAGATCCTTTCGGGAGGGAGCGCGTGCGTCATTTGACGGCCCCGGCGGTGAGTCCGGCGACGAGGTAGCGCTGGAGGAGGAGGAATCCGGCGACGACCGGCACGCTGACGACGAGCGAGGCGGCCATGACCTGGTTCCAGTAGACGTCGTTCTGGGTGGCGTAGCCCTGGAGGCCGACGGCGAGGGTGCGGGTGGCCTCGTTGGTCATCACCGAGGCGAAGAGCACCTCGCCCCAGGCGGTCATGAAGGCGTAGACGGCGACCGCGACGATGCCGGGGATCGCGGCGGGGACGACCACGCGGAAGAGCGCGCCGAGCGGCCCGCAGCCGTCGACGGTGGCGGCCTCGTCCAACTCCCGCGGGACCGACTCGAAGTAGCCGATCAGCATCCAGATGGAGAACGGCAGCGAGAAGGTGAGGTAGGTCAGGATCAGGCCGCCGCGGGAGCCGAACAGGGCGATCCCGGTGGCGTTGCCGATGTTGACGTAGATGAGGAACAGCGGCAGCAGGAAGAGGATGCCGGGGAACATCTGGGTGGACAGCACCGTGACGGTGAAGACCCGCTTGCCGCGGAAGCGGTAACGGCTGACGGCGTAGGCCGCGAAGACCGCGACGACCACCGAGCAGACCGTCGCCGCGCCCGCCACGATCAGGGAGTTCACGAAGTAGTCGGCGAGCGGGACGGTGTCCCAGATGTCGAAGTACGGACGGATCGTCAGGTCGCTCGGCAGCCAGCGGAACTTCCCCGACACGTCCTGGAGCGGTTTCAGCGAGCTGGAGACCATGACGTACACCGGAACCAGGACGAACCCGGTCAGCAGGGTGAGGAAGACCCGGCGGGCCCACAGGAAGGAGCGCGGCGGCGCGGTCGGCGAGCGCCGGGCGGTGCCGGCACGGTCGGCCCGGGTACTAGACATCGGCTGCCTTCCTTCCCCGTGAGGTGGCCAGGAGGTACACGGCCGTCACCACGAGCAGGAAGAGCAGCAGCAGGACCGACATGGCCGATCCGGTGCCGAAGTTCCAGGTGACGAACGAGGACTGGTAGATGTGGACCGAGATCAGGTTCGCCGCCTCGGGCGCCGACTCCCCGAACAGGATGTACGGCACGTTGAAGTCGTTGAACGTCCACAGGAAGAGGACGAGGACCAGAACCTGGTTGACCGGGCGCAGGGACGGCAGGGTGATCCGGCGGATCTGCTGCCACGTTCCGGCACCGTCGATCGCGGCGGCCTCGTACATCTCCTTGGGGATGTTCTGCAGTGCGGCCATGATGATGAGGAAGGCGAACGGCCAGTTCTTCCAGACGGCCACGACGACGAGCGCGATGAAGCTGTTGTCGCCCAGCAACCAGAAGGACGGTTCGTCGGTCAGTCCCAGCTGGTCGTGCAGGACGTGGTTCACCATGCCGTTGTCCCGCTGGAACATGAAGGCCCAGGTGATGACGGCGGCGTAGACCGGGAGCGCGTACGGAGTGAGGAAGACCGCCCGCAGCAGGCCCCGGCCGCGGAAGTTCTCCTGCAGGAAGATCGCGGCCGCCACCCCCATGAGCCAGCACAGGCCGACTGCGAGGACGGTGAAGACGCAGGTGACGAGGAAGGAGTCGAGCAGGTCCTGGCCGACCGGCGCGTCGAAGTCGACCGAGACGCGGTAGTTCTCCAGCCCGGTCCAGGGAGCCGCGCCCCAGTCGCGGATGTGGAACTGGGTCAGCTCCTTGAAGCTCACCGCGATGCCGACGGCCATCGGCACCAGGTGGACCAGGAGCTCCAGGAGTACGGCGGGGAGCAGCAACAGGTAGGGCAAACCGGCGCGGCGCAGCCGCCCGGGCGGCCGGGGCCGCCGGCGCGGTTCCGCCTGCCCCGCGCCGGACCGCGTGGTGCGGCGGCCCGGCGGCGCGTGCTCTTCGGCGGCGGTGACGGTCATCGCGGGACCGCTCACTTCGGCATCTGCTGCTGGGCCTTGGTCAGACGCTCCCTGACCGACTCGGTGGTGACCGGGCGCCCGGCGGCGGCGTCGGCGAAGAGTTCCTTGACGGCGGTGCCGACCGCGGTCTCGAACTGCGACTCCTGGGGGACCTGCGGGAGCGGGACGGCGCTCTTGGCCAGGGTGTCGCGCAGTACGGTCAGGTCGGGGGTGTCGAACGCCTCGTCCCGCTGGGCGGCTTTGACCGGCGGGATGGAGCCGTAGGTCTTGTTGAGGATCTTCTGCTCCTCGTCGCTGGTCATGAACTCCACGAACTCCAGGGCGCCGTCGAGGTTGTCGGTGTTCTTGAAGACGGCCATGTTGATGCCGGCGACCATGGAGTTCGGGACGCTGCCGTCCTCGGGAGTGCCGGAGGGGACGGGGACGGGTGCGACGCCCCACTCGTCCGGGCTCATGCCGTGGGCCTTGAAGGTGGTGGCGGCGGTCTGCCACAGGACCATGGCGGTCTTGCCCCTGGCGAAGTCCTGGAGGGACTGGTTCTGGGCGTACTCGGCGTTGCCCGGGGCGACGATCTCGTCCTCGGCCATGAAGTCGACGTACTGCTTGACGGCGGCAACGGCGCCGTCGGAGGTGAAGTCGGGCTTGCCGGAGGCGTCGAAGAAGTCGGCGTCGTGCTGCTTGGCGAGGACGAAGACCTGGTGGATGTTGTTGGACAGGTTCGAGCCCTCCACGCCCAGGGCCCACTTGCCTCCCCTGGAGAGCTTCTTCCCGTCGGCGACCAGCTCGTCCCAGGTGGCCGGTGGCTTGTCGATGCCCGCGTCCTCGAACGCCTTTTTGTTGTAGTAGAGGGCGTAGGCCATGGAGTACAGCGGGACGGCGGCCGGGTGCTCGCCCGGGGCGCCGGTGGATCCGAGTGCGGAGTCGACGAAGCGGTCCCGGCCGCCGATCCTGTCGAAGGCCTCCTGGTCCCAGGGCAGGAGGGCGCCGGTTGCCTGGAGGGAGGCGGACCAGGTGTTGCCGATGTTGAGCACGTCGGGGCCCTGGCCGGATGCGGTGGCGGCGAGGATGCGGTTGAGCAGGTCGGACCAGGGGACGACCTCCAGCTCGACCTTGATCCCGGTCTCCTTCTCGAACTTCTTCAGTTCGGCGGTGAGGATCTTCTTGTCCGCCTCGATGTTCGGTCCCTGGTTGGACGCCCAGTAGGTGAGCGTCTTCGGGGAGCCGTCACCGGTGCTGGCGCCGCCGCCGCAGCCGGCGGTGGTGGCGGCGAGGGCGGTGACGATGGCGAGGGCGGTGGCGGCTCTGGTTCTGCGCATGGCGGAGTCGTCCCTTTCCGGAAGGCCGATGGAGGTGCTGTTCGATCCCGAACGGTTTCACGACTTAATTCAAGGCGCGAGTTAAGAGGCGAGCGAAGTTCGCGTCAAGGGATCGGGCACGGGTATGTTGCTCACCGGGAAGGAGCCACATGGCCAAGCCGAGCAGACAGACCGTGCGCGACCTGCGGCGGAACAGCCGTAGCGCGGTACTGCAACAGTTGTATTTCGACGGCCCGAGGAGCCGGCAGGCTCTCGGCCCCCCGACCGGGCTCAGCTCCGGATCCATCAGCACCATCGTGGCCGAGCTCCTGAGCGAGGGACTGGTGGAGGAGGCCGGCACGGTCGACTCCGACGGCGGCCGCCCACGCACCCTGCTGCGCGTCTCCCCCACCTGCGCCTATCTGATCGGCGTCGACGTGGGCGAGACCCGGGTCAGGGTCGAGCTGTTCGACCTCGGCCTCGCGGAAATCGCCCGCTGCGAGCGCCCCCTGCCCCGGGACGGCCACGACGTGGCGTCGGTCGTGCGGCACATCAGCGGCGGTGTGGCCGACGTCGTCGGCCGGGCGGGCGTACCGGCCGACCTCATCCTCGGCGCCGGTGTCGGCGTCCCCGGCATCGTGGACCGCGGCTCGCCGGAAGGCGCGGTGGTGCACGGGCAGACCATCGGCTGGGACGCGGTCCCGCTGGAGACGCTGCTGCGCGCCTCGGCCGTCCTTCCGCCCGGGGCCCGCTTCTTCATCGAGAACGGCGCCAAGACCCTCGGCCAGGCCGAGATGTGGTTCGGCGGGGGCCGCGGTGCCCGTGACGCGGTCGTCGTGCTGTTCGGCTCCGGGGTCGGCGCGTGCATCGTCACCGGTGGAGCGGTCCTGAAAGGCGCCCGCAGCAGCGCGGCGGAGTGGGGGCACATCACCGTCCATGTCCGCGGCCGCCGCTGCCGGTGCGGTTCGCTCGGCTGCCTGGAGGCGTATGCCGGGGCCGAGGCGCTGGTCCAGCGCTGGCGCGAGGCCGGCGCGTCACTCCCCCCCGACACCGACGAGGAGACGGCGGTCACCGCCCTGCTCGCCGCCGCGCATCCCGGGGAAGCCGGCACCGCGCCGGACCCGGTGGCGCTGGCCGTCCTCGACGAGACGGCCGAGTACCTGGGCGCCGGCCTGTCCAACCTGATCAACCTCCACAACCCCGAGCTCATCCTCCTCGGCGGCTGGGCCGGGCTGCAGCTCGCGCCGTACATCCTGGACTCCGTACGGCGCTACACGGCGGCGTACGCGCTGCGGCACCCCGGCGAGCGGGTCACGATCGAGCCGGGACGGCTCGGTCCCGACGCCGTGACGGTCGGCGCCGCGACGCTGCCGCTCGCCGACTTCTTCGCCCGCGGCGGACGCCGGGACGAGCCGGCTGGCGAGGCCGATGCCGCGGTCGGCCGGGCGGGCCCGCGGGCGGTGGCGGGCGTTCCGCGCCAGGGCTGACCGCCGCACCGCGCCCCTGTTCCGGTCCGTGGACGTCCGGCCGCCACCGGCGGATCCGCCGCTCCGGTACGCGCCCCCCCGCCGCCCTCCCGGCAGGCTGCCGGCACCTTCACGATGATCGCCCCGAAGGCTCACTCCGACCGCGTCGAAGTCTCAACTCCCTTTCCCTGACGGGGAAATACCTTCGCACCTCTTGACCCGGCCGACACGGGCAGGAAACCATCTGCTGCCCGGAGAGCGCTCTCCAGCGTTTCCTCGTCGATCCAGGAGAACCCCCACATGCCTGCTCCCCCTGCCAGTTCGCTGACGCTGCCCAGATCCTCGCTGCCACGCCGGCGCGCCATGGTCGGCCTGATCGTCACCGCCCTGATCGCCACCCTGCTGGCGTTCGTCCCCGCCACCACCGCACAGGCCGCCCCGGTCCTGCTCTCCCAGGGCAAGGCCGCGACGGCCTCCAGCCAGGAGAACGGCGGCACCCCGGCCGCCCACGCCGTCGACGGCGACACCGGAACCCGCTGGTCGAGCGCCTTCTCCGACCCGCAGTGGATCCGGGTGGACCTGGGCGCGCCCGCCACCGTCAGCCGGGTAGTCCTGCGCTGGGAGACCGCGCACGCCAAGGCCTACCGGATCGAGCTCTCGACCGACGGCACCGACTGGACGACCGCCCACTCCACCACCACCAGTGCCGGCGGCACCGAGACACTGGAGGTCTCCGGCACCGCCCGCTACGTGCGGATGTACGGCACCGCCCGCGCCGCCGGCTACGGCTACTCGCTGTGGGAGTTCCAGGTGTACGGCACCACCGGTGACACCGGCGGCCCCATCACCGGCGGCGGCGACCTCGGCCCCAACGTGCACGTCTTCGCCCCCTCCACCCCGAACATCCAGGGGAAGCTGGACGAGATCTTCGACGAGCAGGAGTCGGCGCAGTTCGGCAGCGGGCGCCACGCCCTGCTGTTCAAGCCGGGCACGTACAACGGCCTCAACGCCCAGATCGGCTTCTACACGCAGATCGCCGGCCTCGGCCTGAAGCCCGACGACACCACCATCAACGGCGACGTGACCGTGGACGCCGGCTGGTTCAACGGCAACGCCACCCAGAACTTCTGGCGTGCCGCGGAGAACCTGGCGGTCAACCCCGTCAACGGCACCAACCGGTGGGCGGTCTCCCAGGCCGCGTCCTTCCGTCGCATGCACGTCAAGGGCAGCCTGAACCTGGCACCCTCCGGCTACGGCTGGGCCAGCGGCGGCTACATCGCCGACAGCAAGGTCGACGGCATGGTGGCCCCGTACTCCCAGCAGCAGTGGTACACCCGCGACAGCTCCATCGGCGGCTGGACCAACGGCGTGTGGAACATGACGTTCTCCGGTGTGGAGGGCGCACCCACCCAGAGCTTCCCCGAGCCGCCCTACACCACGCTGGAGACCACCCCGATCTCCCGCGAGAAGCCCTTCCTGTACCTCGACGGCGACGCCTACAAGGTGTTCGTCCCCGCCAAGCGCACGAACGCCCGCGGCGTCTCCTGGAACGGCACCCCACAGGGCCGGTCGCTGCCGCTGGAGCGGTTCTACGTGGTCAAGCCCGGGGCGACGGCGGCGACCATCAACGCCGCGCTCGACCAGGGCCTGCACCTGCTGTTCACCCCCGGCGTCTACCACGTCGACCGGACCATCGAGATCGACCGCGCCGACACCGTCGTGCTGGGCCTGGGCCTGGCCACGATCATCCCCGAGAACGGCGTGACCGCGATGCGCGTCGCCGACGTGGACGGGGTGCGGCTGGCCGGGTTCCTCATCGACGCGGGCCCCGTCAACTCCCCCACCCTGCTGGAGGTCGGGCCGGAGAACGCCTCGGCGGACCACTCGGCGAACCCGACCACCGTCCAGGACGTCTACATCCGGATCGGCGGTGCCGGGCCGGGCAAGGCCACCACCAGCATGGCCGTCCACAGCGACGACGTGATCATCGACCACACCTGGGTCTGGCGCGCCGACCACGGCGAGGGCGTGGGCTGGGAGACCAACCGGGCCGACTACGGCGTCCGCGTCCACGGTGACGACGTGCTGGCCACCGGGCTGTTCGTCGAGCACTTCAACAAGTACGACGTGGAGTGGTACGGCGAGGACGGGCGCACGATCTTCTTCCAGAACGAGAAGGCGTACGACGCGCCCAACCAGGCCGCGATCCAGAACGGCGACACCAAGGGCTACGCCGCCTACCGCGTCGACGACTCCGTCGACCGGCACGAGGGCTGGGCCATGGGCAGCTACTGCAACTACAACGTCGATCCCACCATCGTGCAGGACCACGGTTTCAAGGCGCCGGTCAAGCCCGGCGTGAGGTTCCACCACCTGCTCGTGGTCTCACTCGGCGGCATGGGCCACTACAACCACGTCATCAACGACACCGGCGCGTCCACGGCCCCGCACGGCTCCGACACCATCCCCTCGGTGGTGGTGTCCTACCCCTGACGGCCGGCACCTCCGGCCCGTCCGCGTTTCCTCCCGGCGCCCGGTGTCACCCCCGGGCGCCGGGAGGGCCACAACCACCGACCACAGCGCACACGCCGTCCACCCGTCGTGGGCCCCGTCCCACTACTCCCCGCCGGCAGGCCGGGCCCACGGCGCGTCGCACGACACCGGCGGCCGTCCGGCCGCCGCCACACCGGACCGGCGCGCAGTCCGTTCACAGCGGGAGACCGCCCGGCAATCCGAAGAAGCCGCCCTCGCAATATTGACAGGTGCACAACTGCGCGCGACTCTCCTCGGAGAGCGCTCTCCGAACCGGCTCCGGGAGCCGGTCCTTTCCTACCGCCAGGAGAGAATGTGTACAGACCCCATGCGGCCGCTCACGCGCGCCCACGCATCAGAACACCGCTCCTCACCCTCCTCGCGCTGCTGGCCTCGTCCCTCGCGGTCGTGACGGCACCGCGGGCCGAAGCCGCCGAGACCCTGCTTTCGCAGGGGAAACCCGCCACCGCCTCCTCCCAGGAGGGCGCGGGCCACACGGCCTCCGCGGCCGTCGACGGCGACCTCACCGGTACTCGCTGGGCCAGCGAGTGGAGCGACCCGCAGTGGATCCAGGTCGACCTCGGCACACGGACGGACCTCAGCCGCGTGGTGCTCACCTGGGAGACGGCCCACGGCCGGGCGTACGAGATCCAGGCATCCGACGACGGCACCGACTGGAGGACCCTGAAGACGGTGACCGACGGTGACGGCGGCACCGACGACCTCGCCGTCTCGGGCACGGGCCGCCACGTCCGCGTGCTCGGCACGGACCGCGCCACCGGATACGGCTACTCGCTGTGGGAGTTCCAGGTCTACGGGGACGAGGGCGGCACTCCGCCACCCGCCGGCGGTGCGGTCGAGGTGACCGGTTCCCAGGGGGACTGGCAGCTCACCGTGGGCGGCCAGCCGTACACGGTCAAGGGGCTGACCTGGGGACCGTCCGTCGCCGACGCCCCGCGCTACATGCCCGACGTGAGGTCGATGGGCGTCAACACCATCCGCACCTGGGGCACCGACGGCTCGACGAAGCCGCTGCTCGACACCGCCGCGGAGCACGGCATCCGCGTGATCAACGGCTTCTGGCTCCAGCCCGGCGGCGGGCCCGGCAGCGGCGGCTGCGTGAACTACCTGACCGACACCGCGTACAAGAACGACATGCTCGCCGAGTTCACCAGGTGGGTCGACGCCTACAAGGACCACCCTGCCACCCTGATGTGGAACGTCGGCAACGAGTCGGTGCTGGGCCTGCAGAACTGCTACGGCGGCGAGGAACTGGAGCGGCAGCGCGACGCCTACACCACCTTCGTCAACGACGTCGCCAGGGCCATCCACGCCATCGACCCCGACCACCCCGTCACCTCCACCGACGCGTGGACCGGCGCCTGGCCGTACTACCAGCGCAACGCCCCCGACCTCGACCTGTACTCGATGAACGCCTACGGCGACATCTGCGGCGTGCGGGAGGACTGGGAGAAGGGCGGCTACACCAAGCCGTACATCATCACCGAGACCGGTCCCGCCGGTGAGTGGGAGGTCCCGGACGACGTCAACGGCGTCCCCGACGAGCCCACCGACGTGCAGAAGGCCGAGGGCTACACCGAGGCGTGGAACTGCGTCACCGGCCACCGCGGCGTGGCGCTCGGTGCGACGCTCTTCCACTACGGCACCGAGTACGACTTCGGCGGCGTCTGGTTCAACCTGCTGCCCGGCGGTCACAAGAGGCTGTCGTACTACGCCGTGAAGAAGGCGTACACCGGTTCCACGGCCGGGAGCAACACCCCGCCCGTGATCACGGACATGTCCGTCTCACCGGCGTCGTCCGCCCCGGCCGGCGGCGAGTTCACCATCCGCGCCGACGTCCGCGATCCGGACGGCGACCCGATCACGTACAGGATCCTGCTCAGCGGCAACTACGCCACCGGCGACAAGGGCCTGGTGGAAGCCGAGTGGCACGCCACCGGCGACGGCACCTTCGCTGTCGCCGCCCCCGAGCGGCTGGGGGTGTGGAAGGTCTACGTCCAGGCCGAGGACGGGCACGGCAACGCGGGCATCGAGGCCAAGTCGGTCAAGGTCGTCCCGCCGCCCGTGGAGGGCACCAACGTGGCGCTGAACAAGCCGACCACCGCCTCCTCCCACCAGGCCGGGTACGGGGACTGCCCGTGCACGCCCGCCAAGGCGACGGACGGCAGGGCCGGCACCCGCTGGGCCAGCGAGTGGAGCGACCCGCA
This sequence comes from Streptomyces rubellus, assembly GCF_036323805.1. Lineage (NCBI taxonomy): Bacteria > Bacillati > Actinomycetota > Actinomycetes > Kitasatosporales > Streptomycetaceae > Streptomyces > Streptomyces rubellus. The sequence goes on along the minus strand of NZ_JAZDCX010000011.1, from coordinate 16,475 downwards.
GTGGATCCAGGTCGACCTCGGCGCGCGGACCGCCATCCGCGGGCTGCAACTGCACTGGGACCCGGCCTACGCCAGGTCCTACGAGGTGCAGGTGTCCGACGACGGCACCACCTGGCGCCGCGCGTACTCCACCACCACCGGCAACGGTGACATCGACGCCATCGACGTGTCGGAGACCGCACGCCATGTACGTCTGCACCTGACCGCCCGGGGCACCGGCTGGGGCTACTCGCTCTACGAGTTCGGCGTCTACAGCTGACGCCGGTCCGCGTACGGAAAGCGGGGCCGCAGAGGACGGCCCGGCCCTCCGGCGTGCGGCCAGGGGGTTCTCTTCCCGAACCGGCCGCCGTCCCGTGGAGCTCCGGAAGGGTTCCGGCCTGTCCGGACTGCCCATGGAGCATCGACAGATCCTCAACACACGCGCACTTCAGTTCGGAGAGCGTTCTCCAACCCCAGTCGCACGGAGGTACAGATGATACGTAGGTCAACCCTGTTGTCCGGCACGCTCGTGACGGCGGCACTCGCGCTCGTCACCGCCGGGACGGGCGGAGTGGGCGCTTCTGCCGCGCCGGCCGGGGAACGCGCCCCCGTACCGGCCACCGCGGAGCACCCGTCCCATCGGACGGCGATGGATCCCCCGCCGGGTGAGTGGATCCCGGTGGACGAGCCGGCCGAGGGCATCGAGCCCAACCCCGCCCCGCCGTTCGCCGAGCACCGGGAGTTCCAGGCCAACTGCTCGGTGAGCCACACCGCTTCCGATGACCCCATCGTCTATCCGGGAATGCCGGGGAAGTCGCACAACCACACCTTCATGGGGAACACCACCACCAACGCGTTCAGCGACGTGGCGTCCCTGGACGCCGGTGACACCACCTGCGTGGTGCCGGCCGACCTGTCGGCCTACTGGATGCCGACGATGTATGACGGCGACGAGGAGATCCTTCCCGTCGGGCCGCAGGTCATCTACTACAAGTCCGGAATCAGGGACCACGAGTCGGTGCGCCCCTTCCCCACCGGGCTGCGCTACGTGGTGGGCAGCCCGGACCAGAGCGCCGAGGACTTCATCGAGGCGACGGAGAAGGGCTGGGAGTGCGGTGACGACTACGAGAACGACAACATCCCGGACTGGTGCGCCGAGGGCAGTCTGCTGAACGTGCGCTTCCAGGCGCCGAGCTGCTGGGACGGACGGCACCTGGACTCACCCGGCCACCAGGCCCACATGGCCTACCCGGTGATCGAGAACAACCAGGACGTCTGCCCCGAGAGCCACCCGGTCGCGGTTCCGATGATCGAATTCAAGATGGCCTTCCCGGTGGACGGCGACACCTCCCGGGTCCGCCTGGCCAGCGGCGAGGGCTACTCGTTCCACTACGACTTCGTCAACAACTGGGACGAGGCAACGCTCGCCGCCATGGTCGAGCACTGCATCAACGGTGGTCTGCAGTGCGACACCCGCGGCTACGACCAGTTCCACCCCGCAGAGGGAGCCGTCCTCAACGAGGATCACGAGCTCCCCTGACCGGCCCGTGGAGCGGGAAGGGCCGGGTCCCGGCCCTTCCCGCTCCACGGCCGAACCGGCACGCAGCCCGGCCGGCCGCCCGCCCCCTGTCGCGAGAGCGCTCTCTCCGTTCTTCCTCACCGCCGACCGGACTCCCGTGGGCGGTCCCGGCCCTCGCCGGGACCGTCCACGGGAAAGCGGCGGGCACGCGACGTCCCTGCGCGGACCGCCTCCTCGGCCGACAGGTCCGCCGAAGCGGAGCAGGCTCAGCCGGTCCCGTCACCCACCCCCGCCACAGGAACGCGGCAGGGCCGGCAGCGACGACGAACCATGGCCGGAAGCGCTAGGCCGAGGCCCGGATCACCAGCTCCGCGTCGAAGATCACCGACGTGGGCTCGGGGAGTTTCCCCTCGATCTGCTCCTGCAGGAGCCGCGCCATCGTGGCCGCCATCGCCTCCATCGGCTGCCGCACCGTGGTCAGCGGCGGCCGGCAGGCGGCGGCCACCCCGGAGTCGTCGAAGCCGATCACCGCCACATCCTCCGGTACGCGCCGCCCGGCCTCCCGCAGGACCTCGCAGGCTCCCTGCGCCATCAGGTCGTTGGCAGCGAACACCCCGTCGACATCGGGATGTTCGGCCAGCAGCCGTGCCATCGCGGTCCTGCCGCTGTCGGTGGTGAAGCCTCCCTCGGCCATCGGGACGTAGGGGTGGCCGTGGCGGGCCAGCGTGTCGCGGAAACCGGCCAGCCGGTCCTGAGCCGCAGGCAGGTCCAGCGGTCCGGTGATGGTGGCCAGGCGCCGGCAGCCGCGCGCGAGCAGATGCTCGGCCGCCAGCCGTGCGCCGTCCCGGTGCGCCATGTCGACGTAGGTGACGGAAGCCGGCGGGACCGGTCGCGCGAACAGGGCGCAGGGCAGGCCCTCGGCGGCCAGGAGCACCGGCAGCGGGTCCTCTGCGTGCGTGGAGAAGACCAGCGCGCCGTCCGCACTGCCCTGGCGGAGGTACGCCACGACCTGCTGCCGGGCAGCCTCCGTCTCGGCGAACATCAGCACCGGGTACATCGAGCGCGGGCGCAGGAAACCGACGACACCGCTGACGACCCGGCCGAAGAAGGGGTCGGCAAGCATCCGGGCGGCGAACGCGTTCTGTTCGCTCTCGGAGTCGTCGCCCGCGCCGGAGACCACCAGGGCCATGGTCTCGGCGCGCCGGGTCACCAGCGACCGCGCCGCCCGGTTCGGGGCGTAACCGGTGCGCCGGATCGCGTCCCGCACCACGTCCTGGATCGCGGAGTCCACGTTGCGGATGCCGTTGACGACCCGGGAGACCGTCGCGCGGGAGACGCCCGCCTCCCGCGCGACGTCCTCAAGGGTGGGCGTCTTCCTGGTCATGCCCGTAGCCTATCGGCGGTGCCCGGGAGCGCGGGAGCGCTCTCCCACCAGGATCGTCCAGGCCCTCCGGACCCGGTTCACACCTCCACGGTGGCGGTCAGCGGCAGCTTTCCCGCGGACGGCCCGACGAGCACCCGGTACGCGCCCGGCTCCACCCGCCAGCCGCGGTCGGCCTTCGACCAGTGCCGCAGCGCACGGGCCGGAACCCGCACCACCGCGGTGACCGCCTCCCCCGGTCCCGCCTCGACCGGCGCGTACCCCGCAAGCCACCTCGCGGGGCGTTCGACCGCCGAGCCGGGTCTGGCCAGGTACACCTGGACCACCTCGCGGCCGCGGCGCCCGCCGTTGTTGCGGACACGCACCTCCACGGCGAAGGAGGCGTCCTCTCCCCGCGCCCCGGCGCGGACCTCCGCGTCCTCGTAAGCCCACGTGGTGTAGCCGAGACCGTGCCCGAACCAGTAGGCGGGCTCGCGGTTCTCGCGCAGCCAGGCCCGGTAGCCGATGTGCAGCCCCTCTTCGTAACGGAGTACCCCGGCGTCCGGACGGGTCGCGGTCACGGGTGCGTCGGCCAGGCAGGCGCCCCAGGTGGTGGGCAGGCGCCCCTGCGGTTCGGCCCGGCCGAACAGCATGTCGGCGAGGCCCGCGCCGCCTTCCTGCCCGGGGAACCAGATCAGCAGCACCGCTCCGGCCTCCTCGCGCCACGGCGTCTCCACCGGGCCGCCGGCGTTCAGGACGACCACGGTGCGCGGGTTGACGGCCGTCACCGCCCGTACCAGTTCGTCCTGGCGGCCCGGCAGGGCAAGGCCGGTCCGGTCGTGTCCTTCGGACTCGCTGTCCTCGGTGGTGCCGACGCAGACCACCGCGACATCGGCGTCGCGGGCAGCCCGGACCGCCTCCGCGAGGGCCGCGTCGGGGTCCGGCAGCGGTCCGGCGGTCACCAGGGTGGCGCGGCCGGTGCCGGCCACGAGTTCACGGCGCGCCACGATGTGCACGGTCCGGCCCGCCGCCAGGCGGATACGACCGTGGTGACACGGCGGGTTCACATGGATCACCGCCGGATCGTCCGTCTCGCACGGGAAGACGCCCTCGACCAGGACCTGATCGTCCACCGTGAGGCTCATACGGCCGAAGCCGCCGACTCCGAGAGTCCACTCGGCGTCGACGGCCGGGGTCAGCAGCGCGCCGATCTCGACCGTGTGCGCGCCGGGCACCAGCGGCGGCTCCAGTTGGCGGCCGGACAGACGGTGCTCCGCGAACAGCTCACCGCCCCGTTCGTCGAGCACGCGCAGCAGGACGCCGGGCCGTCCGGCGCGCGGGTCCCGGCAGTCCGCGGTCCCGAGCGGCGGCGGCACGGCGACGGCGGGCCCGGGGGCGTGAACGACGCGCGCCCGGCCCGCGAGCGCGGCACGGAGGCCGTCGAGCGGTGTCGTCACACTGCGCGGGAAGACCCCGGCGCTGCCGCCGCCCTGTGTCCTGGGGGCCGCGGCGTGCGCGCCGACCACCGCCACGGTCCGCAGAACCGAGGCGTCGAGCGGCAGCAGGCCGCGGTTGTGCAGCAGGACGGAGCCGGCAGCCACGGCTTGCCGCAGCAGCCGCCCTTCGCCGGGCGCGGGGATCGGGGCGGGGCCGGTCTCCGTCGGCCCGAGCACACCGACCCGGCCGGCGAGCCGGAGCAGGCGGCGGACCTTGTCGTCGACGGCCTCCGCGGCGACGGTCCCGTCGCGCACGGCCTCCAGCAGGACGTCCCCCCACGGGCTCTCGGGTCCCGGCATCGCGAGGTCCTGGCCCGCTCGGGCGGACGCCACGGTGGAGCGCACCGCGCCCCAGTCGGAGACGATGACGCCGTCGAAGCCCCACTCCTCCTTGAGGGGCGCGGCGAGCAGCAGGTTCTCCGTCATGGTGGCTCCGTTGACGCCGTTGTAACCGGCCATGACGAGCCAGACGCCGGCCTCCACCGCGATCTCGAACGGGACGAGGTAGACCTCGCGCAGGACGCGCTCGCCGACCCGGACGTCAGCGGTGAGCCTGTCGGTCTCGGAGTCGTTGGCAACGTAGTGCTTGGCCGTGGCGGCGACCCCGTGCGCTTGGATGCCGCGGACCAGCGCGGCTCCGGTGCGTCCGGCGAGCTCCGGGTCCTCGGAGAGGCACTCGAAGTGCCGGCCGCCCAAGGGCGAACGGTGGAGGTTGAGCGTGGGCGCGAGCACGATGTGCACACCCTTGCGCCGGGCCTCGGCCGCCAGCAGCCCCCCGAGTCGCTCGACCAGGCCCTCGTCCCACATCGCGCCGAGCGCCGAAGCGGAGGGGAGGAGCGCGGAGGTGTCCCGCTCATCCCAGAACTCCCCCCGCACCCCCGCCGGGCCGTCGGACATCGTCATCCCACCCAGCGCGACCGCCGGTTCGGCGCGAGTGCGCCAGGTGGTGGCTCCCGTGAGCAGGTGCACCTTCTGCCGCGGGTCAAGCTTCTCCAGCAGCCGGGTGAGGTCTTCCTCGGTCACCGGTCCACCTCCCTCGCCCCACCGTCGGAGAGCGCTCTCCGAGAGCATGGCCAAGGCAGCCGAGGATGTCAACGCCACTCCAGCGGCGGCATCCGCGGCAAGAGGGGTCACCAGCCGGGGGCCTGCGCCTGCTCGGCGCGCTCGCCTTCGCCGAGCAGACGCTGCGGAGCCCGCGACCGGGCGGCCGGCCGCACCCCCGACGGCCGTGACAGGTGGCGCGGCCACGGCGGCACCGAGGCCCTCGCCCGCCGCGTCGGAGAAACCTTCGACGCCATCCCCACCGGCCTCACCCCCGAACTGCCCTGGCGGCTACCGATGGGCTCGCCATGGCGACAGGCCGATGAGCAGCAGACCGGGCACCCGCCGCCGAGGGGAGAGCCGTTCCCAGGCAGCCCCCGCCGTCGATGTCCAGGACCGGCAGCCTCTGCGAGCCGTGCCGCTCGCACTGCACCTGAGCCACGGGCCCCCGTCGCATCCGCACAGTGAACTCACGGCAGGAGGCGCGGCCCGGAACTCCCCCACAGGCCGGCCCCTCGGGGACCGGCTGGGGACCACACGGTGTGCGCACACCCGAACGATTAGGGCGTTCTTCCCACAGCGCCGGGCCGCCCTCGTCCGCCCACGGCTGGAGGTGGCCGTAGACCGGCAACGCGTCGAACCGGCGGCCTCGGCGGTGCGGCCCCCCGCCACCAGGGTCTCAGGCTGCCACTCCTCGTGCGCCAGGAACCACCCGGTGCGCGAGACCGGTCCCATCCGGCCCTCCCTTCGGCAGACAGACCGACACCGGGACGGTCCGTTGACAACACCGCGGGGCCACTCCGAGACTCACCTCGGCGGACAGACCCGGACGGGGACGGGCAGAGGCAGGGAACGGAGGGGACGGGTGGCATCACCAACGCTGACGACCTTCGCCAACGGCCTGCGGCTTTACGCGCAGAGCCCCGACGAGGCGAGGTTTCAGTACCGGGAGATCTTCGAGCACGGCTGCTACGAGGGGATGCCGCTCCCACCGCGCGCGCTGGTTGTCGACGTCGGCGCCTGCATCGGCATGTTCACCCTCTACACCAAGCTCCGCCATCCCGACGCCCGCGTCATCGCCTTCGAGCCGGTCGCCGAGTCCCGGCGCGCCCTGGACCGGAACATCGCCCTGCACCGGCTGGCCGACGTCCGCGTCGAGGCGTACGGCGTGGGCCGCACCCCCAAGGAGGCGGTCTCCTTCACCTACTACCCCCGGCTGCCGGGGAACTCGACCCGCTACCCCGACCAGAAGGCGCTGCAGATCGCGGTCCTCGCCGAGAAGTATCCCGACGAGGACGCCGCGGCCAACCACCGGGGCTACCAGGTCACCGCGCCCGTCGACCGCCTCTCCCGGTGGCTGCCGCGGGACGGACGCGTCGATCTGCTGAAGATCGACGTCGAAGGGGCCGAGATCGACGTGCTGGAGGGCATCGACGCCGACGACTGGCCCCGCATCGACCGGGTCGTGGCCGAGGTCCAGGACCTGGACGGCCGCCTGGCGGCGGCCACCCGGTTGCTGCGTGACGCCGGGCTGTACCCCGTCTGTGAGCCCAGCCCGCTGGTCGAGACGGAGATCCGGACCTTCCTCGTCACCGCGCGGCGCGACGGGCGGGAGGCCGTGTGACCATCCGCTTCATGTCCGTCGCACCGCCCTGTCGCCCTGCGCCCTGGATCACGACCACCACCAGCGGCCCCGCGCCGGCAGTTGCCACGTGGTGCGGCACTGCGGCACGTCGTGAGCCGCGAGGATCCCTCCCGGGGACTCGCAGGAGGTGGCGCGGCGGGCCGGGTACGCGTTCGCCGAGGTGTGAGGGCCCCGGCACGAGGACCTGACGCCGCGCTCGTCCGGGAGGTGATGGCCACCCATCCCGGCGGCTGGTGGGTCGTCGCCGATCCGGACGGGTTCCACGTCCGCAACCAGCCGTCGGCCGAGGTCGCCGCGTACTGCGAGCACCACGGGTACGGCTACGCCGAGGGCTCCCTCCTCGGTCACGTCACGGCCGACGGCCGCCTCGCCGGTCCGGTCACCGCACCGTTTCCCCGGGGACCCGGCTGCGTGGCACGCGTCGACCGGGGCGGCGCCCACCGGGAGCGTAGCGAGTTTCGCCGACATGGCACGGCGGACGGCCCGGATCAGGGATGGCCTGATCTCCCGGTGCCAAGGTCGGACGGTCCTTGCCGTCAGCCACGTCACGGCGATCAGGGTGCTGATACAGGCTCGGAGCGTCCGGCGAGTCGCTGTTCGCCACGGAGCCGGCCCCGGCACCCTCCTCAGGCGTCTCCACACCGGAGCGGGGGCATCCATGCGCGTTTCGGCGACACGTCACGTCTGCGCTGAGAGTGCTGTTCCGGGAAGTCGGTGCCCTGGCGGGCCGCAGCCCGTCGCCGTGCTCCGCCGGTGTTCGCGGGGAGCCGTGCGGAGGTCTCCGACCGGGGATGTTCCGGTTCGAGGGCTTCGTCCACCGGGGTGGCCGGGCAGAGGCTTGCCCATGATCTGTTGACGCGGCCGCATGGCCATGCCAGGCTCATGGGAACGTTCCCGGGCCGCAGGTGGCGGGGAGCAGCATGTTCTGCGTCCGTATCGAGGTCGGCGTGCTGACGTATCGCCGCCCTGGGTTGTCTACGGGGGAATTGAGCGCTGTGATGGCCGTTCCAGAACATCCCGATCATCTCGTCACCATAGGTTTCCGTACACACCGGGCACGGACCCGGTGTCCCCTGACGCCGGTTGTCACCGGAGCGACGCCACGCCTCACAGGCGCGTCCGCCCGTCGTCCCTGACCGTCACCCTCACGCGTCGGCACCGGCCCGGCCCGCACCGGGCGATCCCTCAGCAGTCCTGGTGAGCGCCGGTCCGCGCCCCGCTCCGGACCGGCCGATGGCTCAGTTCGCCTCGGGGCCGGGTATGCCCGTGCCATCGGCGCACGGCCGCTCCTGCCGTCTCGCACCCACCTTCGGTTCCACCCGGTGACCGCCGGGACTGACCGGCCGCGGTGCGGCTGCCGCCTGCCCGGCATGAGCTCACTCACGCACGAGATGTACGCAACACCGTTCCGTGAGAAAGGAACCAGAGATGACCCAGGTCACGCACACGGCGAAAGGCGCCCGGGACCGGCCTTCGTCAGCCGTCCGCACCACGGTGAGGATGCCGGTCGCACGTGCGGACGGACCGGAGGCCGCTGCCACCGCCATGCGGCCGTGAGGGTGCCCCACGAGGAGGGGCGGGCCCGGCTGGGCCGGAGATCGGGCACCTCCGTCGTGGCGTTCGGCGACGGGCCCGGCTTCTCCGGCCTGCTCCTCCCCCGCCGGATCGGCGGGGAAGGAGGCCGCCCGTCTCCACGACGGCATCGCCGTCCTCCCCACCGTCGCCGCATCCGGCCAACCGAAGCGGGCCGGGGCCCGACCGCCCCGCCCTCTCCGGATCACCGGCTGAAGATTCCCCGTAAATCCATAGGAGCCGCTGGAAAGGGTCGGTCAACTTGTCAGGCTTACCTGTCATTCGCTGTGCAGTCATCGGTGTCGGCCGCAGGACCCTGGACGACTACGTACCCGCCCTCGTCGGTCTGTCGTCGCGCATCGAACTGGTCGCGGCATGCGATGTGGACCCGGCAGCGGAAGCGCGTCTGATCCAGGCACTCGCCAGGAACGGACACGCCACCCGTCCGCGGTTCTTCCCCGATCACGCATCCCTGCTGGACGCCGTGGACCCCGGCCTCGTCATCGTCGCCACGCCGCACCACACCCACCACGAGATCACTCTGGAGCTGTGCCGCCGCGGCATCCCCGTGCTGAAGGAGAAGCCCTTCGCCCTGTCGCCGGCGGAGGCCCGCGACCTCGCCGCGGCCGTCCGGGAACACGGCGGCCACCTGAGGCTCTGTGTCCAGCGGCGCCATCACCCGCTGTACCTGCGGGCGAAGGACGCGCTGGGGCGGATCGGCGCCGTCAGGCACTTCGACGCCACCTACCAGCTCAGTACCGATGCCTACCAGGCCGGCTGGCGGGCCGAGACGAGAACCTCCGGCGGCGGGGCCATCATCGATATGGGCTACCACATCATCGATCTGCTCCACTGGTTCTTCGGAACGCCGTCGCTCGTCTACGCGAGTGCGGCGCCCAAGCTGAATCCGGACGCCGCCTACGACGTCGAAGAAACCACACTGTCGACACTGACCTATCCGAACGGTGTCACCGGAGTACTCCGCCTCTCGCTCTGTGAGTCCGAGAAGAGCGAGTTGATACGCGTCTACGGTTCCGGCGGGCACATCGAGCTCACCCGGGACCGTCTCGAGCGGTTCGACCGCTCGAACCGTCCGGTCGAGCGGGTGACCGGCGAACGTTCCTGGGATTCGGCGTCCGGCGTGCTGGTGAACACGCTCGACCATCTCTCCGACCCGGACGTCACCGAACGCGAGGTGCAGGACGGTGTACGCGTCACCGCCACCATCGAGTCGCTCTATCGCTCCATTTCCCGACAGACCTCCGTACGACCGCTGCACGAGGAGACCCAGGATGCCCGTTTCGGATCTGGCCATCGACGGGGGACAGCCGGTACTGAGCCGGCCGACGGCGTATCCATGGCCGAAGCGGCGATCGGAGTGGTCTGAGCGCGTTCTGAAGCAGCTGGAGAGCGGCAGGCTGTCGCTGTACGACCGCTCCGGTGTGGTGGCGGAGTTCGAGGACGCCTGGTCGGCCGCCCATGACCTTCCGTACAGTCTGGTGACCAACTCCGGTACCGCCGCGCTGCATTCGGCGTTCTACGGCATCGGTCTCGGCCCCGGCGACGAGGTTCTCTGCCCGTCGTACACCTTCTTCGCCACCTCCGCGTCGCTGTTCCAGCTGGGCGCGCTGCCGGTGCTGACCGACTGCCGGCCCGACGGCTCGTTCGACCCGGAGGCTGCGGCGGGGCTGGTCACCGAGCGCACGAAAGCGGTCGTCATCACGCATATGTGGGGTCTGCCGTGTGACATGGACGCCGTTGTGGCATTCGCCGAGGAGCACGGGCTGGCGCTGGTCGAGGACTGCTCCCACGCGCACGGTGCGACCTACCGCGGGCGCCCGGTGGGCACCTTCGGCGCGGCCGCGGCCTGGAGTCTGCAGACCCAGAAGCTCGTCGCCGCCGGCGAGGGCGGCGTACTGGCCACCCGCAGCCGGGAGGTGTACGACCGGGCGCAGTTGCTGGGGCACTTCAACAAACGGGCGATGAAGGAGATGGATCCCCAGGGGCCGCTCTATCCGTACTCCGTGACCGGTCTGGGCCTGAAGTACCGGGCGCATCCGCTGGGCGTCGCCTTCGCCGTGGGCCAGATCGCCGAACTGCCGTCCTGGATCAAGGGGAAGCAGGCGTTCGCGGAGGAGATCGCGGGGCTCTTCACGCGGATCGAGGGGGTCACGCCGCTGACGCTGTCGACGCCGGAGCGGACCTCGGCCCACTACGCGCTGCTCTTCGACGTCGATCCGGGCCGGGTTCCGGGCGGCCGGGACCGGCTGGTGGCGGCATGCAACGCCGAGGGGCTGGACGACGTAGACATCCCGAAGGCGACGTCGCCGCTGCACACGCTGCATCTGTTCCGGCATCCGATGTCGCCGGTGACCACGTACGACCGGGCCTGTGTGCGGACGGAGTTCCCGGTGGCCGAGCGCCTCGCCGCGCGCACCTTCAAGATCTCGGTTCCCTGTGCCCCGGCGGGCTTCGAGGAGGAGGACGAGCGGTATCTGGCCGCCGTACGGGCCGTCGCCGGCAAGGTCGCCGCCCATCTGGCGCCCGGAGCGCGGAAGGAGTCCGTATGAGTCCCGTCCCGCCGGCCGGTGACCTCGGCGACGCCGCGGCGTCCGCCCGGGTCATCGGCTCGACCGGCCGCAAACGCGCCGGAGCGGTCCTGGACGCCGGGGAGATCGAGGGCATCGTCACGGACTACGTCCACGGCCGGATCCCGGATTACCAGATGGCGGCCTGGCTCGCGACGGTCGCCTGCCGCGGGCTGTCCGCGGCGGAACTGGTGGCCCTGACGCGGGCCCACACCACCGGCGGCGGCCGGCTGGACCTGAGCCGGGTGGACGGCCCGGTCGTGGACAAGCACAGCACGGGCGGCGTGGGGGACACCACCACGCTGATCGTGGTGCCGGTGGTCGCGGCGTGCGGGGTCCCGGTGGCGAAGATGACCGGCCGGGCCCTCGGCTTCACCGGGGGCACGCTCGACAAACTGGAGTCGATCAGGGGGCTTCGGACCACGATCCCGGTCGAGGAGATCGCGCCGATGCTCGCCTCCGTCGGCATGGTCCTCACCGGCCAGAGTGCCGACCTGACACCGGGCGACGGCGCCACGTACGCGTTGCGCGACGTCACCGGCACCGTGGAGAGCATCCCGCTGATCGCGGCCAGCATCATCAGCAAGAAGTCCGCCGTGGGGGCCGACGGGCTGGTCCTCGACGTCAAGACGGGCGCCGGAGCGCTGATCCGGGAACGGGACCGTGCGACCGAGCTGGTCCGCACGATGCTCGGCCTGGCCGCCGAGTTCGGGCTGAACGCGCGGGCCGTGCTGAGCGACATGAGCCAGCCGCTCGGGCCCGCGGTGGGCAACGCGCTGGAGATCCGCCAGGCGCTGGCCGTACTCCGCGGGGAGCGCGTCCCCGGACTGTGGGACCTGTGCGCGGCGGTCTGCCGGCTGATGCTGCAGAGCGTCGACGCCGCGCTCACCGACGAGCAGGCCATGGCCAGGATCGACCGGGTCCTCGACGAGGGGACGGCGTACGAGACGTTCGTCCGGTGGGCGGTTGCGCAGGGGGCGGACGCCGCCGCGCTGGAGGCGGAGCGGCTGCCGTCCGCCGGGCGGCGGCTGACGGTCACGGCGCCCGGATCGGGCTGGGTCACCGGGATCGAACCGCGGTCCGTGGGCAACGCGAGCCTGCTGCTCGGGGCGGGGCGGCTGACGTACGACGCGCCCGTGGACCACGGTGCCGGTGTGCTGCTGCGGCGCCGGGTCGGGGACCGCGTCGACAAGGGCGACGTCCTCGCGGAGCTGTGCTACGACGGCGGGGACGTCGCCGCCGCCCGGTCGCTGGTGGAGTCGGCGTTCCGGCTCGGTGACACGGCGGTCGACGCGCCGGCGACCGTACAGCGGGTCTTCGAGCCGGGAGCGGCCGAGATGCACGGAGGTGCCCGATGGGCCGCCGCCTGACCGGTTCCGGCCGGGCGGCGGCCCGCTCGCGGCGGGCCGGGCCGCGGCGGATCGTGGCGCTGCTGCCCGCGGCCGGACGTGGTCCGGTGGCGGCGGCGGTCGCCTGCGACGTGCTGCTGGGCGTACTGCCCGTGGTGCTCGTGGTCAGTAGCAGTGTGATGGTGGGCCGGGTGCCCGGCGCGCTGGTGGCGGGCACCGGCTCGGCGCGGTGGTCGGGGGTGCTGACGGCGTTCGCGGTGGCGTCCGCCGCGTTCACCGCGCAGCAGGTGCTCGCCCCGTGGCAGAGGGCGCTCGGTGAGCTGGTCGCGCGACGGGTGGACGGGGCGCTCTTCGACCGGCTCGTCGCGGCCTCGCTGTGCGGACCGGGCATCGGTCCGCTGGAGGACCCCCGGCTGCTGGAGCGGCTCAGCGAGGCGCGGCGGGAGCTGGAGACCGGCGCGGACAGCCCCGGTAAGGCGTGCGCCGGTCTGCTGCATCTGCTGGCGCGGTGGGTACAGCTGGCGGGCTGCGTGGGGGTCATCGGGTTCTGCTTCTCCTGGATCGCCGGGTTCGCGGTCTGTGCCGCCGTACTGGCGATGCGCCACTCGCTCCGCCGCGGCCTGCGGGGCCACATGTCGAGCTGGTCGTCACTCGTGGGGCTCCGGCGGGAGGAGCGCTATCTGCGGGATCTGGCCTCACGCCCCGCGGCGGGCAAGGAGATCCGGGTCTTCGGGCTGGCCGGCTGGCTGCGCGACCGGCACCGGGCGGTGGCCCTGGAGTGGATGACACCGGCCTGGGCGGAGCGCCGCCGGCTGCTGCTGTGGCCCCATCTGCGGTACACCGTCGTCGGCCTGGTGATCACGGCGGCGGTGCTGGCGGCGGTCGCGGCGGCCGGAGCGGGCGGGGCCACGCTCACCGGGCTGGCGCTGGCGACACAGGCCGTGCTGATCGGCGTCCGGCTCGGTGAGTTCTATCCCGAGTCCGACATGCAGACGATCCTCGGGATGAACGCCCATGACGCGCTGACTGCGTTCGAGGAGGGCGTGGCCCGTCACCCGGCACAGCCGGACGCCCCGGAGACCCCGGACACCCCGCAAACACCGCCGCCCGCTCCCCGGCGGGAGATCGCCTTCTCCGGGGTCTCCTTCCGCTACCCCGGCCGGGAACGGCGCGTCTTCGAGTGCCTCGACCTGAGGATCGAGGCCGGGAAGTGCACGGCGATCGTCGGCGCCAACGGCGCCGGGAAGACCACGCTGATCAAGCTGCTCACCCGGCTGTACGAGCCCGACGAGGGCCGGATCACCGTGGACGGCACGCCGCTCGGGCACTGTCCGGCGGAGGTCTGGCGGTCCCGGATCGCGGTCGTCTTCCAGGACTTCAACCGGTACGAGGCCAGCGCCCTCGACAACGTGGGCTACGGCGCCGTCCACCGCAAGGACGCCGCCGGGGCGCGGAGGGAGATCCGTGCCGCGGCGACCGAAGCCGGTGTGGCGGACGTACTGGAGGCGCTGCCCGGCGGCTTCGGCACCCCGCTGGCCGGGCATCTGACCGGCGGCACCGAGCTGTCCGGCGGGCAGTGGCAGCGGGTGGCGCTGGCCCGCGCCCTGTTCCGGCTGCGGCACGGCGCCGGGGTCCTCGTCCTCGACGAGCCCACCGCCAGTCTGGACGTGCGCGCCGAAGCCCGGTTCTACCAGGAGTTCGTCCGCCCCGGGGTGACCACCGTGCTGATCTCCCACCGCTTCGCCACCGTGCGGCACGCCGACCACATCGTCGTCCTGTCGGGCGGCAGGGTGAGCGAGCAGGGTTCGCACGGCGAACTGATGCGCGCGGACGGCGAGTACGCGCGGCTGTTCCGGCTCCAGGCGTACCGTTTCACCGAGGAGCGCCCCCCGTCGGCCCTGCCGGGAGCACGCTGATGAGCGGCGGTCTGTACCGGGCATCCGCGGACATGCTGAGGATGTGCTGGCGGCACAGCCGTGCCAGGACTCTGACGGCGCTCGGGCTGATGCTGGCCGGCGGCGTCGCGATGCCCCTGGCGGGGCTGGGGCTGCGCGGGCTGTTCGACGCGGCCCAGGAGGGCGCGGCGGAGCGGGCGACGGCACTGGGGGTGCTGGTCGCCGTGCTGCTCGTCGCCGCGCTCACCTGCGCACACTTCGCACACATCGCGTACTTCGAGCTCGCCGAGCTGAACATGCTGCACTACGGTGACGAGCTGATCGTCCTCGCCAACGGGACCGCCGGCCTGGACAGCCACGAGACCCCGCGCCGCGCCGACCTGTTCGGGGTGCTGGAACGCGAGGTCGGGCAGACCCGCAACACGCTGCAGGCGCTGCTGTCCCTGGCCGGTCTCGGCTGCGGGCTGCTGCTCACGGTCGTCTTGCTGGCCCTGCTGCACCCGCTGCTGCTCCTGCTCCCGCTGGCCGCCGTGCCGCCGCTGCTGGCGGGGCGGCACGCCGAACGGCTCATGGACGACGCCAGGAGCAGGGCCGCCGAGCCGACCCGGCGCGCCCTCAATCTGGTCCGCCTGGCGACCGACGCCTCCTCCGCCAAGGAACTCCTCGCCTACCGGTTGGAACAGGAGGTGCGCGGCAGCCACGCGGAGCTGTGGGGGCGGGCCGGCGGCATCCTGTGGCGGGCGGAGCGCCGGGCCGCCGCACTGCGGGGCCTGAGCCAGTTGGTGTTCGCCGCCTGCTACGTGGGGGCGGTGCTGCTGATGCTGCGGCAGGCGGTCGCCGGCCGGCAGTCGGTGGGCGATGTGGTGCTGGTGGTCGTGCTCGCCGCGCAGGCCAACACGCAGGTGGCGCAGACCGTGGCGCTGGTGCCCGAACTGCAGCGGCTGACGGGGGTGGACCGGCGGATGCGGGAGCTGCGGCAGGCGTCCGAACCGGAGCCGCCGCCCGCCGCGGCCCGTGCGGCGGCGGTGCCGCGACGGCTGCGGCACGGCATCACGCTGAGCGGGCTGTCGTTCGCGTACCCGGGTGCCACGAGGCCGTCGCTGCGGGACGCGGACCTGCACCTGCCGGCCGGATCCGTGGTCGCGGTCGTCGGCGAGAACGGGGCGGGCAAGTCGACGCTCGTCAAGCTGCTGTGCGGGCTCTACCGGCCGACCGCCGGCAGCATCCTCGTGGACGGCGTCGATCTCCGGCGGATACCGCCCGAGGCGTGGCGGGCCCGCACGGCTGCCGCGTTCCAGGACTTCGTCCGGTACGAGTTCACGGTCCGGCAGAGCGTCGGCGTGGGCGATCTGCCCCGCGCCGGCTCCGAGGAGGCCGTGCGGACGGCTCTGGCACGCGCGCGGGCGGGCGGTGTGCTCGACGCGCTGCCGGAGGGCCTGGCCACCCGGCTCGGCAGGAGTTACACCGACGGGGCGGAGCTCTCCGGCGGCCAGTGGCAGAAACTGGCGCTCGGCCGCGCGTTCATGCGGGACCGACCGCTTCTGCTGGTTCTGGACGAACCGGCCGCCGCCCTCGACGCCGAGGCGGAACACGCCCTTTTCCAGCGTTATGCCGCGCAGGCCGAAAGGTCAGCGGCCGACGGCGGGATCACGCTGCTGGTTTCCCACCGTTTCTCCACGGTGGGAATGGCCGACCTCATCGTGGTGGTCGAGGGCGGACGGATCGCGGAAGCCGGGGACCACGCCGCACTGCTGCGACGCGGCGGTCTCTACGCGGAGCTGTACACGCTCCAGGCCCGCGGCTACCGGTGAATGTGACCGGAACGGGCCCCTGGCGTGTCCGGGAAAAATATGATGTGCTTTCCGGGTGTCTGACGAAGAGATACTCATCAAGCGTCTCCGGGAAGCGGGATACGCGGCCGGAGAGGTGGAGAAAGCCACCGGCGGAGTGGTCGCAATTGCCGGTCTGGTAACCCTTGAGGACGGTTCCCAGATATTCGCGAAAACGCTTCTCGGGCCGGACCGGGACATT